>NZ_DIJR01000006.1:0-256672 GCF_002421245.1 Sphingobacterium sp. UBA5639 | reverse complement strand
GCAGCGGAAACATGGATGGACAGTGTATTGATCGATCTGCTTAAGCTCGGGATCACTATGGTAGCCCGCTCGCCTCAATGCCCAATTGAAGACGGTGCGCACAGGCGCAGCAGATGGACGGGAACAAGCGTAAAAGATCGCAGAACTCAGCGCTCCGGAATACCTTCTTTTGCAGCTATACTTTCCTACCTGTTTACTTAGGTTTAGTTTAGGTTTTAGTTAGGTTTTGTTTAGGTATAGTATAGGTTAGAGCTAAACAAAACCTAACTTATTGCTAAGCTAAATATAAACAAAAGCTAACCTAAGGAATAAGAAGCCCTCAACTTTTCTTTATTTATTGGGGAAGCATGGCTCATTTAGGGCAAACTAGGGTTCCGCCTCGTGGACAGGGCTCCGGCTGCTGCGCAGGGCTTGCGGGAACCTTCGGCTCCCATCTCCACCTGCTTCGTACCATGCTCGGGGCAGATTTGCCCTGCAACCGTGTTGAGTCCGTGTTGAGTCCGAGTCTAAGCCCGCACTCACCCCGCTGCCAACACGGGCAAATGACGCTCCGAACGCGACCATATCCCCCGGATGCCCCTAAAAAGACCAACGCCAATCCGAACCGCAGCCGAAAAACTCCGCAGCGACGCTGCAACACGAAAACAACTCGGAAAAACACGCTATAACGAAGGAAAAAACCATTTCGCGGTACTGATTTGCCGTACTGATTTCAAGCATCGGAATTAAATACAATGCTTATGAAGAAGTTAGCCTGTTATCGGCTTGAACGGCGACTGATCATAGCGCTCACATGGAATGACCAAAAGAGAACGATAGAATATACCTACAGGGACAAATGAGGTCTATTGAATCCTTATTACATAATAAGTATTAACACCACATAATTATATAAGTATTAGCGCTAACAAAATTATATAAGTAATAAAATTACATAGGCATTAACATGATGTAGAAGCATCCACGAATCCACACTAATGCAGCAAAATATACACAAACGATGCCACCTCTTATTGACTAAAAATTCAATAAATCATAGCATCGTTTATTACTGTATAAAGCGTGTTCGTACGAAGAAAAAGATTAAGAAAAAGCGTTCAGCCCCGTAATATCTTGTCCTGTGATCAATAAATGAATATCATGCGTCCCTTCATAGGTAACTACAGACTCTAGGTTCATCATATGTCGCATTATTGGGAAGTCACCGACAATCCCCATTCCGCCAAGAATCTGCCTAGATTCACGCGCTATCTGCAGCGCCATATTCACATTGTTCCGCTTTGCCATGGAGATTTGCTGAGGAGTAGCACGCCCCTCATTCTTGAGTACTCCTAAACGCCACGACAGCAACTGCGCCTTGGTAATTTCTGTCAGAAATTCCGCCAGCTTCTTTTGCTGCAATTGAAAACCGGCAATTGGCTTTTCAAACTGATGTCGCTCCAACGCATATTGAACCGCAGTTTCATAACAGTCTATTGCTGCTCCGATCACGCCCCATGAAATTCCATAGCGGGCCGAATTCAAACAGGAAAGTGGGCCACGCATTGAATTTACAGCAGGAAGTATATTTTCGGCAGGGATATAAACATCATGAAAAACCAATTCACCTGTTTTGGAAGCGCGCAACGACCACTTATGCATGGTCTCCGGAGTTTCAAAACCAGCCATTCCGCGCTCAACAATAACTCCCCGTACTTTCCCGGCCTCATCTCGCGCCCAAACGACGGCAATATCACAGATAGGCGAATTTGTAATCCACATCTTTGCTCCATTTAATAAAAAACCAGCTCCTTTTGCCGTCAATTTCGTTTCCATTCCACCCGGATCAGAACCATGATTAGGCTCAGTAAGCCCAAAAGAACCGACCAACTCCCCCGATGCCAACCGCGGTAAATATTTACGACGTTGCTCCTCACTACCAAAGGTATAAATCGGAAACATCACTAAAGAGGATTGCACCGATGCTGCCGAACGAATTGCCGAGTCGCCTGCTTCCAATTCCTGCATAATTAAGCCATAGGAAATCTGATCCAACCCTGCCCCACCATATTCGACAGGAATATAAGGTCCCAAGGCTCCAATTGCCCCCAATTTAGGCATCAAACCCGCAATAGCACGGTGCTCCTGCGCCGCATCTTCAATGAAAGGCTTTATCTCTGTTTTCACAAAATCACGGACAGACTGCCGTATCAGTTTATGTTCTTCGGACAATAAATCGTCCACCTGGTAATAATCGGTATTAATCTGTTTGATCATGATATAGTCTACATTAGCTTATCTAAGATAACGATTATTTTTCACTGAACAATATTCAGAAAAAAATTGTCAAAAAAAAATTTATTTCATATATTTAAACTATTCCACGAATAAAATAAACCATTATGATAAAATCAGCGCTTAAAACACTTGGAATATCTTCCCAGAATTTAGGATCATCAACTGGACAGCAATGGTTTTCCGAAGGTAAAGAATTCGAATCCTTTTCACCTGTCGATGGAAAACTCATCGCAAACATAAAAAGTAGCAATCGTAAAGACTATGAAGCAGTCATTAAGCAGGCCGGAGATGCATTTTTACACTGGCGCCTACTGCCTGCTCCAAAAAGAGGAGACATCGTTCGCCAGTTGGGAGACAAGCTACGTGAGCTTAAACCTACTCTCGGAAAATTAGTTTCCTATGAAATGGGAAAATCTTACCAAGAAGGCATGGGTGAAGTCCAAGAGATGATCGATATCTGTGACTTCGCCTTGGGCCTATCCCGTCAATTGTATGGTAATACCATCCATTCGGAACGTCCTGGGCACCGCATGTACGATCAATATCATCCTTTGGGTGTCGTCGGTATTATTACAGCATTTAACTTTCCAGTGGCGGTATGGGCATGGAACACCGCCCTCGCCTTGGTCTGCGGCAACACTGTCGTCTGGAAACCCAGCGAAAAAACACCGTTATGTGCCATAGCCTGCCAAAAATTACTTGCAGAAATCTTACACAACAACGGGCTGCCCGAGGGAATATCCAACCTCATTATGGGCGACAGGGAAGTTGGCGAGTGGCTTTCGGCAGACAACCGCATCGCCTTGATTTCTGCAACAGGATCTACCCGAATGGGAAAAGAAGTCGCCGTTACCGTAGCACAACGCCTTGGTAAAACACTTTTGGAGCTCGGTGGAAACAATGCGATCATCGTTACTCCAGACGCCGACTTAAAAATGACCATTATCGGTGCTGTATTTGGTGCCGTAGGTACAGCCGGACAACGCTGTACAAGTACCCGAAGACTTATTATCCATGAGGACATTTATGACAACGTCAAAAAACAACTGACAAAAGCTTATGGTCAATTAAAAATTGGTGACCCTTTGGACACGAAAAATCATGTGGGACCATTGATCGACAAAGCCGCCGTAAAATCATACTTAAACGCACTGGACAAAATTAAAACACAAGGGGGAAAAATGCTGATCAAGGGAAAGGTCCTTGAAGGCAAAGGGTATGAAAGTGGCTGTTATGTGCAGCCTGTCATTGCCGAAGTTGAAAATCATTATGAAATCGTACAGCATGAGACCTTTGCCCCTATTCTTTACTTAATCAAATACAAAGGGGATATGAGTGCGGCCATAGCACTTCAAAACAGCGTCGCCCAGGGATTGTCTTCTGCCGTTATGACCAACAACCTACGGGAAGCCGAGCTATTTCTCAGTCCTGCTGGCTCTGATTGTGGTATTGCCAACGTCAATATCGGCACATCGGGCGCCGAAATCGGAGGTGCTTTTGGGGGCGAAAAGGAGACTGGCGGAGGCCGGGAGTCTGGATCAGATGCCTGGAAAGCTTATATGCGCCGCCAGACAAATACCATCAATTATACAACTGACCTTCCCTTGGCACAAGGTATCAAATTTGATTTATAAACCATTTACACACAAAACTATGAGCAGCGTACATGAAAGATTAAGCAAACATATATTAGCCGATGGATTCCCTTTGGTTATGGATATGGAGAAATCCCATGGTTCTTATGTCGTGGATGAAAATGGGGATGAATACCTCGATATGTTCAGTATGTTTGCCTCCATGGCCGTGGGTTACAATCATCCACATTTGGTCAAACAACGTGACTTCCTGGGTAAAATGGCCGTCAATAAGCCAGCCATGTCAGATATTTACCCCAAAGAGTTTGCTGATTTTGTCGACACTTTTGATCGCGTAGCCATACCGAAAGAACTCCCCTATGCCTTTTTCATCTCGGGGGGAACACTCGCCGTGGAAAATGCATTAAAAGCTGCCTTCGACTGGAAGACAAGGCTTAATTTTTCACAGGGAATACAAAAGGAAGCCAGCCAGGTCATTCACTTTAGACAGGCTTTTCATGGTAGATCGGGCTATACCTTGTCATTAACGAATACACAAGACCCCAGAAAATACCTTTATTTTCCAAAGTTCAACTGGCCACGCATTACCAATCCTAAATTGAGCTATCCTTTAACAAACGAACATATCGGCCAGACGATTGCTTTGGAGGAAAAAGCTGTCTCAGAAATACGTCAGGCGATCACGGCTAACCCCAACGATATTGCCTGCATTATTATTGAACCGATACAGGGTGAAGGTGGCGACAACCATTTTCGAAAGGAATTTTTCGTACAGCTTCGTCAAATATGTGATGAAAATCAGATCCTCTTAATTTTTGACGAGGTACAGACGGGATTGGGTATTACGGGAAAAATGTGGGCTTACCAACATTATAACGTCATTCCCGATATCATTGCCTTCGGCAAAAAAGCACAAGTCTGCGGTATACTGGCGAGCAAGGAAAAATTTGATCAGGTGGAACATCATGTCTTTCAAGAATCCAGTCGTATCAATTCGACATTTGGTGGCGATTTTATGGATATGCTCCGCTTTAAATTAATTCTTGAAGTCATAGAGCAAGAAAACCTGATTCAAAATGCGGCAGAAAAAGGGCGCTATCTACAAGATAAGCTCCAGGAACTGCTAGCGAAAAAACCGCAGCTGTCCAATTTACGGGGTGAGGGTTTATTCGTTGCAGTGGATTTCGAATCGGAAGCTGCACGGAATGAATTTATCAAGAAAGCCTACGCCAATAAACTGATTATGTTAGGCTGTGGAGAGAAAAGTATCCGTTTTAGACCGCACCTCAATGTGAGCTATGCGGATATCGATAAAACGATAGCAATTATAGAAAAAAGTATTTCCTAAAAAGATATGCAATGCTAAAAGCTCTAAAATAGCCCATCGCATTGCATATTTTTTATAAACTATCTATCTTTACAGACATTGGGACGGTCGATATCGACCAGCTCGGAAATTCCATATTCATCAAACAAGTCTAAGAGTGCATCTGTGCCCTCTTCCAGTTTGTAATCCATCTCTTCTTTATACACGGGAATCATTGCATAAAAATTGATCAGATTACCATCTTTGGTCTTTAACTCCAAAAATTCCTCATCAAAACTTAACATAGGCGGAAGCAGCAACATACAACCGAAACCTGTATTTGCAATATCTTCGGCTTCCATGCCATTGGGAATGGTATGCCCATAGCCCAGCCAGGTTTTGTACTCATGTGGAAACCGCGCTAATCTTTTCAAAAAGTAGACCGGCCAATAATTATTGTCATCCTGAAATTCCTCTTCTCCGATCTTCCAATCAGCGGGCAGCACAACCATTAGCTCTGCGCGCTCATAAGACTCTTTGTTTTCCACTTCATCTGGAACATGCATAGCCAGGTCACTCATGCCCGAAGTAACCAAGATATGGTATGGATAATTTGCACTTGGTTTAATCCAATGAACATCGATATGAACAAGCTCAGAGATTATCTCATGGAACACCATATCGGGTTCGGCAATATATTTGGTCAAATGCTCCTCAATCTCATCCAGATAAACACATTGTACCTCCGGAAATAAGTTTTTTGGATCCTTATCATCAGATTGATCTTCATAACGGTAGACCGTAGAACCTCCGGCAGTAATTTCTGTATCTTTTTTATCAGGCGAAGATTCCTCCGCTCCGCTACTCATAATCTTTTTGACTTTATCCCAAAATGACATATTATCTTATAAATGGTGAAAATTTAAGCTATTCTTTTCTTATCAATTTATTCGATCACAGCAACGACAGGTTGCCTGAATCTTGTTTTAACCGGTTTTCCCTTGACCTGACCAGGCATCCATTGTGGCGACCGGCGCATAGCAGACAACACAGCCTTTGCAAACTCGGGGCTTATCTTATCGGGATTCTCGATTTCAATATTGCAGATCGCCCCATCCTCGCAAACAATAAATTTCAGAATTGCCGTTTGCCGAGATCCGTATTTTGCATAGGCCACACTGTCCATTGCCCGGACTGTTCCGGACAGATCCAGATTATTTTGTATAAATTTGGACCAGGCCACCACCCCGCCCTTGAAATAGGGAAAATCATCAACATGCTGTGCGATACTGTCTGCAGGGATATCCCGCTTAGCAATCACTTGTGCACTTGCGGAAGTACACCATACCATAAAAAGTAAAACTGAAAAAAGAGTCTTGAATCCTGTTAAATACATACCCTATCCTATCCATAACCGTACCATTTAACGCTTATTAAGATAATTTATTACTTTAATTCTTTTGGACTAATTGAGCGGCCTAGCAATATCAGTAACAAACTCTCCTGCTTCGTCAACAAGAAAACTAATCGGATGCTCTGGATTTTTAATAATCTCGAACAAGGTCAAACCCCAAGGTTTCCAAAAATTTTCCAAAACTTGGCCATAGGTCTTGTTTTGCCAATGATCAAAGATAGGTTTCATCGACATATCTGCTAATGGCATCGGTTCAACATAGACTTTTTGCGGGGTATTTAAATAGGTATAATCTGGTAAACGATTAAATAAGTAGGCTGAATAAAAATAGCGTGCACACAATTCTTCAAACTGAATGGGATGCAATGTTTTGCCCGCAATAACCTTGAGGATATCTTCGTGATAAATATTGTTTGTGGCATTATCTTGAAGACAGGCGATTACAGCAAAGTCCTTCATGCGGATAGAAAAGATCAAGGTATTGATTTCATCACGATACATAAATGTATCGGGTGCATTCTCAACCGGTACAACAACCAATGAAAATGGGAAGGTATTTTCAAACTCCATCGGTACAACCAGCGACTGCAACATCGCATGGAGATTTGTAAAACGCTGTGCAAGGGCCTGAGAAAAGTTCATATCTTCGCCAGAAGCTTTTTGCTGCCGAATTCCCGCAAGAATTTCATTAAAGACCACCCCATAGATGATTTTTGTCATCCATTGAAACAATAATAAGGGATCCAACTGTTTGACGGCTTCATAACCTTGTTCAAACGACTGTTCTACCACACGTTCCATTTGTTCGATCGCTTCAGCTGCAGTTATGGAACAGGGGAGCTTCAACGATTTATAAGTCACCAGATTCTCATCCAGCATTTTAAAAGGTTTATCTTCCAATTGAAAAGATTTCATCATCCATGCAGGAAACACCTGAATGGATTCTTCTTCCGATTGGAGTTTATTTCCTGTTAAAAAACAAATATCTGAATCAAACTGAAATTGTTTGAATGGATTATACAAAGTTGCCGCCATAATGCAGGCAAAGTTAAAACAAATCGAAAAGTCCGCAAGAAAAGCAAATTCTTATTACGATATGGTGACTTGTCTATTTAAACTTATTTTATTTTCAGAAATTTTTGAAAGTTCAAAAACTTTGAATAACTTTAATATAAGCAATTCATAAAAAGAACGAGAAAGCCGATCGGTTCAATAGTCCGATAAAAACAAATTGAGGTATTGGCAAAATAAAAGCACGATGGAATTACAAGAAGCAAAACAGCAATTTATAGACACCTGGGGGGCATTAGGTTCTGAATGGGGAATCAACAAGTCCGTTGCGCAAGTTCATGCCTTACTCCTCTCGGCAAGCAATCCCATGTCTACAGACGAGATTATGGACAAGTTGGTGATCTCGCGCGGCAATGCCAATATGAGTATCCGACAATTGATCGATTATGGCATCGTCTACAAAAAGCATATTGCTGGCGACAGAAAAGAATATTTTGTTGCCGAGAAAGAAGTCTTAAAATGGGCCATGAAAATTGCGGTAATGCGTAAGCAAAAAGAACTTGACCCCGTTATGGATATTTTAAAAGATATCAGCCGAAATACCGAGAAGGATCAGACGGCAGAAGGTAAAGAATTCCATAAAACGGTCAAGGACATCCAAAATCTGACGGATCAACTCGAAACTATTGCCAACAAGATTTTCAATACAAGCGGGGGAGATTTATTAATTAAATTGATCAAATTAATGATGTAGCATCATGAACTGGACTGTAAACACACTTGCCATGCATAAAATAGTCATCGCTGGAGGAACAGGTTTTGTTGGACAATATCTTTCCGAGAGATTTCAGACATTGGGCTACCAGGTTATCATCATTGGCCGTCGGCCGGGCAATATCCTTTGGACCGATCGATCCGGCATTTCCGATGCACTGGAAAATGCGGAGATGCTAATCAATCTAGCCGGAAAGTCTGTCAACTGTCGATATAACGAAAAAAATAAGGCCGAAATATTTTCTTCAAGAACAAAGACGACAACGATTCTTGGTGAGCTGATCGTAGGCTGTACCAATCCACCAAAATTGTGGCTCAACTCCAGTACAGCAACCATTTATCGGCACGCCGAAGATCGTCCGATGACCGAAAGTTCGGGGGAGATCGGAACAGGTTTTTCTGTTGATGTTGCCAAATTATGGGAAAAGACTTTTTTCGACTTCAAATTGGAAAAGACAAGACAGGTGGCACTTCGGATGGCGATTGTTTTGGGTGCGGATGGAGGTGTTATCCTTCCTTTCAAAAATTTGGTTCGCGCTGGACTAGGAGGTATACAAGGAAATGGTCAGCAATATTTTAGCTGGATCCATATTGAAGATCTTTTTCAAATTATTTTATTCTTAAAAGATCATGGAGATATGGATGGTGTCGTCAATTGTGCGGCTCCCCACCCGATAATGAATAAGACTTTTATGGCGACTTTTCGACAAGTAATGAACCGTAACATTGGTCTACCATCTCCCAAATGGCTACTGGAAATAGGCGCTGCTTTAATTGGTACGGAGACAGAGCTGCTTTTAAAAAGCCGTTGGGTATTACCTGAAAAGTTGGAGAATAGTGGATTTACATTTAGGTTTCCAACGATATCAAGTGCTTTACAGGATATTCTACAGCGGGGGTAAAAATTGAAAAGATAAACGTGGGGTAAACCAATTTATCCCACGTTAACCTTAAAATTTTCAAATACAAGCGCCGCAGTGACAATAGCACCCTCATTATTTTTTACCCCTTTAAACTCGGAGGTTTTTCCTTTCTCCAACAGGTTCTTCATCTCTTTTTCGTCGAGAAAGATACCATTCAATGTCCGCCAGATCTTAAAATCACATCCCCGGGCATAATGGTCGCATTGGGCTACTTTATCGTAGAGCAAAATCAATCCCTGCTCACATTTCGGACATTTTATCTTTCCTTTTTGTTGAGGTTTAACTTCCTCTTGCGCGAGAGAAATCCGCAGCGTCAACAGTTCTTTTGTAATTTTGGCCGTATAATCCTTAATATGTTTCATAAAAACATCATAGGACACTTTATTGGCTCGCATTTCCTCCAGCTTCTGCTCCCATTTACCGGTCAAGGTTACCTTGGCAATGGAACGATCTTTTACAAGATTGTATACCGCAAGTCCTTTTTCCGTTGGGATCAGTTTTTTCTTGTCGCGCTTAATATAATCCCGCTGGAAAAGTGTTTCGATAGTTGCGGCTCGTGTGGCAGGTGTACCAAGTCCACAGTCCTTCATAGCCTGCCGCATTTCATCGTCTTCAATTTCCTTTCCCGAAGTTTCCATGGCCTTCAATAAGGAGGCTTCGGTATGTATGGGTCTTGCTTTGGTAAAACGTTCGGCAAGTTCGAGGGTCAGAATCTGCAATAATTCCTCAGCTAACAGCTTCGGTAACTGCGCATTTTCATTATCCTGATCGTCATTGTTTTTATCTTCATCGGGCGCTTCGATCTGCTCCGCGGAAAGACGCCAGCCGTATTGCTTGATTACAGTACCTTTGGCGATAAGTTCAACCCCCTGCGCATCAATTGTCACGGTGGTAATATCTTTTATACATACTTCCGAGAAACTTTCCACCATGCGCTTGGCGATCATATTGTAAACATTCTGTTGCTCTTTGAGCATGGGACCCGGCTTTTCATCCGTCACCAATAGGGCGTGGTGATCGGTTACCTTTTTGTCATCGACAGAACGTTTGTTCAATTTTGCACCGATCAGATTTTTTGCGATCGACGAGATGGATTCATCTGCGGTATCCGACAAATGTTGAAAAAGTGCGCCAATTTCTTCAAAAACATCCTCACCGATGTAACGGGAACCCGTACGCGGATAAGTGATGACCTTCTTTTCGTAAAGTGTTTGCGCAATACTCAGTGTCTGATCGGCCGAATAACCATACTTCTTATTTGCATCCTGTTGCAGCGATGTCAAATCAAATAGCAAGGGCGGTTGCTCTTTTGTTTCTTTGGCTTCCACCTTTGCCACGCGGGCATTGGAACCAACGGTCAATCGCGCAATGGTTTGCTCGGCGACATCCTTTTTATCGATCTTATTGGAGGTTGCCTTAAAACTGATATTATCTTTTTCAAAACCGGCCTGAATTTTATAGAATGCCTGGGGTTTAAAGTCTTTATTTTCCAGATAGCGCGAACAGATCATGGCCAAGGTTGGCGTCTGAACGCGGCCCAAAGAAAGTAATCCTTTATTCCCGGCTGCCAAGGTGATGGCCTGCGTCGCATTGATACCGATTAGCCAGTCCGATTCCGAACGTGAACGGGCAGACATGTACAGGCTATCGTATTCCGTACCTGCTTTCAAATTGGCAAAACCTTCTTTAATGGCTTTATCCGTTTGGCTCGATATCCAAAGGCGTTTAAAAGGTACTTTAGAACCTAAAAAATAGTATATATTACGAAAGATCAATTCACCCTCCCGTCCCGCATCGGTAGCCACAATGATTTCTTCGGCTTGTTCCAACAGGGATTTTATGGTGTTGAGTTGCTTAACTGCTCCGGTATCATCCATCTGCTTGCCATCACGCTTCACTTTCTTCGATTCTAGCTTAAATGTGGATGGAATGATCGGCAAATTTGAAATTGTCCACGAATTGTATCCGTAAGCCTGTGGCGTACAGAGTTGAACCAAATGGCCAAAAGCATACGTAAAAGCATAGCCATTGCCGGCGATATAACCGTCTTTGACTTCCTTCGCCCCCATCACTCGAGCCAGATCACGCGCCACGGAGGGCTTTTCAGCAATTACAACCTTCATTTTAGATATGAGATGTTAGATTTTCGATCCGAGACTTTAGGATAATACACGCGGATATTACAGCTTGTCTCAATTTAATATTGATGTTTTAACCTTTTACCTGAAACGTCTCTATTCTATGGATGGTATTGTTATTCCCTTGATTTTACGGTACAGCTCTATGGCATAAACGTCAGTCATACCTGAAACAAAATCCAATACACAACGGATTTTGGAATACGAATCTTGTTTGTCCGTATAAAATTGTTCAGGAATTAATGCGACCAGCTTTTTATCGTAATTGTTCTTGTTCTTCTTTAGGTATGCCGGAACAAATTCTTTTAATAGGGCATCCATCACCCGGTAACCAGCAATCTCAATTTGCACAACCGTGGGCGCATTATAGATTTTTGCAATGGAAATCTTCGAGATTTTTTTCATTTGTGTAACAATGTCCTCATCTAAAGCATCCATTAACGCTGATCCGAAAGTTCCTGACAGAAATTTGTCCTGCTCACGTACAAAGACATCAACACATCCTTTAATCAAGGTATTGATCGCTTTAGCACGCAACAATGCTACACGGCTTGGGGTATCCAGCAATCCATCGAGCCTGTCGCGAAGATTTTCTTTGCCACAGAGCGGCAATAGTAATTCTTCCACTTCTTGATAGGACAATATCTTAAGATGATGTGCATCTTCCAAGTCAATAATATTGTAACAAATATCATCCGCAGCCTCCACGAGATAAACCAAAGGATGTCTTAGGTAGCCCTTTGAATTGGAAGGATCTTTTAATAATCCCAATTCATTAGCAACCTTCTCAAATGCTTTTTGTTCTTCCGTAAAAAAGCCATATTTCTTGCGATGATGGCTTTTCTTGAGGTGGCCATCAATTGCCAGACAGGGGTATTTTACAATGGAAGCCAGGGAAGTATAGGTCAATGCAAAACCTTTGGGATCCTTTCCTTGAAAGGCATGTGTCAGAATCCGTAGCGCATTGGCATTTCCTTCAAAGTGGGTCAGATCGGCCCATTCTTCGGCTGTTACCTGCTCTTGGTATTTACGTCCATCGCCATCTGTGAAATATGTGGAAATAGCGGATTCACCAGAGTGACCAAAGGCCGGGTTGCCCAGGTCATGTGACAAACATGCCGCAGAGATAATATTTCCTACTTCTTGCAAAAAAGGGTAATCATTATCCAGGTTTGGATTTTCCTCTTTCAACTGTGCATAAAACATACGTCCCAAAGAGCGTCCTACACTGGCAACTTCTAAACTATGTGTCAACCTATTGTGCACGAATACAGCGCCAGGAAGTGGAAAAACCTGCGTTTTATTCTGTAATCTCCGAAATGGGGATGAAAAGATCAAACGATCATAATCCCGTTGAAATTCCGACCGGGCCACCAGGTAACTATCTACGCTCCGATCTTCGTAACCCCAGCGCTTTGCAGAGAGCAAATCTTTCCAATTCATTTTTTCAGACATAGCGCAAACTTAGATAAATTTGCCTTTAAATACAATTATAATCATAGGAGACCGGCTCAGAAATTCCCCGAATGACTGTGCACATATCCCTATATTTTACTGCTGTTATTTACCTGTCCAGGAGTCATTTTTGCAACAGTATCCTGGATTGCATTTCAAAATGACAAATTTTACAAACAGCTGTTGTCAAAGTCATTTTTATACTGGTTATATTCTGTATCTTTAACCTAAATACCAATAGGGATTCATCATGACGAAATATCAAACACTTATTCCAAAACATTTTGAAGGTACAATTGACGGCAAAAACACGCATTTGCTCTTATTAAAAAACGAAGGGGGCATGCAAGTACTCTTAACGGACTACGGTGCGCGTATTGTCAGCATTTTGGTACCTGATAACAAGGGAAATTTGGTGGATGTTGCACTGGGCTTCGATTCCATTCAGGCCTACCTGGATTCTGATGAGAAATACCATGGCTGCACAGCGGGGCGTTTCGCCAATCGCATTGCTGAAGGCAAATTTGAAATAAACGGAAAACACTATACGCTTCCGCAAAACAATGGCAATAATTGTCTTCATGGTGGTATTTCGGGCTTTCATGATAAGGTTTGGGACAGAAGGGTCACTTATCAATCGCACGTCGAATTTTATTATGTTTCCCAAGATGGTGAAGAAGGATTTCCAGGGAATCTAAAAGTTATGGTTTCTTATACCCTAACCAGAAATAACGAGATTATTATCAAATATCATGCGCAATCGGATGCCGATACGCACGTCAACCTGACCAATCATACGTACTTCAATCTGGATGGGGAAGGCAGTGGCGACGTATTGCAGCAGATCCTTCAAATCAATTCAGATGAGGTCTTATTTGTAGACGACAACCAGATACCCAATGCAATAGTACCTGTGGAGGGCACCGCCTTCGACTTCCGCATACCAAAACCTATTGTGCAAGATATTACCGCAAATAACGAACAATTGATCGCTGCCAAAGGATATGATCATTGTTATGTCAACAACCAGCCTATTTCGCAGCCTTGTGCAACAGTCTATTCTAAAAACACGGGCATTCAGCTGGATGTCTTTACAACGGAGCCGGGCGTACAACTCTATACAGCAAACTGGATGACCGGAAATGATTTTGGCAAAAGAGGTTACAAGTATCTTCCTTATGCCGGATTCTGTCTGGAAACTCAGCATTTTCCGGATACACCCAATCAAGCGGAATTTCCTTCAACTTTGTTAAAAGCAGGCGAATCATTCGACTCCGAGACACATTTTAAGTTCTCCATAAAAAAATAAGAGCATAAAACGGCCGATAAGCACATGCTTACCGGCCGTTTTATGTTGATGTGCTATTTCCTCTGTAGGGCTACAGCATATTTTTTATTTTAAAAGGTCATCCAATGCTGATTCGACTTTTTCAAAACCAAAAGTTGCTTTGACCTCACCGAACATCCGTTGAATCTGATCATTGCAGAGATTTCCAATACTTCCTTCATGGGTATGATTTACCTCTTTTGATGGCTTGAAGCGCCCTTCATCAATATCAATCCCGATAGTCCTGTAAGCCTCGCGGAAAGGAACTCCTTTCAGAACTTCATTGTTCACGACTTCAACAGAGAACAAATAATCGTATTTTGGATCGTCCAGGATATTGTCTTTAACAGAAATGTTTTCCAACATGAAAGTTGCGATTTCAAGACATTCATTGAGCGATTTAAACGCCGGGAATAAATTTTCCTTTAACAACTGAAGATCTCTATGGTAACCCGATGGCAGGTTGGTCGTCATCAGCGCAATTTCATTTGGCAAGGCCTGTATCTTATTACAACGTGAACGGATCAACTCAAAGACATCGGGATTTTTCTTGTGTGGCATGATGCTCGATCCCGTAGTCAAATGTGCCGGAAAAGAGATAAAGCCAAAATTTTGGTTGATATATAGACATACATCCATTGCAAACTTGGCCAACGTCGCCGCGATGGAACTCATGCCCTGTGCCAAGATACGTTCGGTTTTACCTCTACCCATCTGAGCATAAACCACATTGTAATTGAGGTCTTCAAATCCTAACAATTGCGTCGTCATCGTTCTATTCAATGGAAAGGATGATCCATACCCTGCAGCAGATCCTAAAGGATTCTTATTACAAACCTTCCATGCTGCACGCATCATCTCCAGATCATCCACAAGACTTTCGGCGTAAGCACCAAACCATAATCCAAACGATGAAGGCATGGCAATCTGCAAGTGCGTGTATCCAGGGATCAGAATATGCTTATACCGCTCGCTGAGTTGGATCAATTCATTAAAAAGAGCCTCCGTATTCTGGATGATATGCTGAATCTCTGAGCGGAAGTATAATTTTAGATCGACCAAAACCTGGTCGTTACGGGATCTGCCGGAGTGAATTTTTTTACCAGCCTCTCCAATACGCTGTGTAAGCAACATTTCAACCTGCGAATGCACATCTTCTACCGAGTCTTCAATACGAAAGTCACCGGCTAAAATTTCTTTATAGATATTTTTCAGTTCTTTTTGTACAAGCGCTAGATCCTCATCGGTCATCAGGTTTATGCTATTCAACATGCGTGTATGGGCCAATGAACCCAAAACATCCGCAGCAGCAAGTTGCAGGTCCATTACGCGGTCATTGCCCACTGTAAACGATTCTACAAAAGAATCGACATCTATATTTTTTTGCCAGATTTTCATTCGTATAATTTCTTTTTGATCCTGTTATTTTCAAAAGCCTTTGGTCGGTTTAGTGTTGATTGAAGCTTCTGATAATTCTATCACATACAATTTTTACAAAAATACCAATTGCAAATGGTTATATCAATGCAAAGATTGCATACATTTTGCTCAGAAAATTGGATGAAAAACAAAAAATCAGGTGGAAAAAAAAGACTGTTACAAAAAAAATAAAATGTTAAAAGTTTGTTAAATCGCGATAAACACACATTATAAGTAACCACTCACTTTATTTTTAAAAGTTATTTTGTCAGTTTTTTAAGTATTCCTATGTTTGTAGTGTAAGGGAGATGAAAAAATAGAAGATGGTAAGGTTAGTAAATACTTACCGCTTTAAATACACCGAAATTTCAAACCAAATATGATAGACCCCAAAGTCTTAAAACTTGAAAGAAATTACCTAACCAATTGTGAATCGAAATTTAAAGGCACGTCAAACCAAGATGTGCCTTTTTTCTTATGTCGAGTCAAGTTTCTCTTTTAATTGAAATTTTGGCTATTTTTGTTTAACATAATTGAGAATATTCAACATAAAACGTATACGATGGGAACAGAAAGCAAGAGACAGCAACGTTTTGCTGGGGTGATTCAACAGGATTTAGCAGCATTATTTCAACGCGAAGGTAATTCATGGGCTCCTGGAGCGTTTATCACGGTTACACGGGTTCGTGTTACACCTGATTTGGCAATTGCCCGTGTTTACATAAGCTTTTTGAACACAAAAACGGCACAGGAAAATATGAAGTCCATTCGTTCCAAAACATCTGAAATACGCTACAAACTGGGAGCAAAAATTAAGAACCAGGTAAAGATTGTTCCTCAATTGGAGTTCTTCCTCGATGATACCAACGAATATGTTGAACACATGGACAAACTATTTGACGAGATCGGCAAAGAACCGCGTCAGCCAGAATAATGCTATCTATCGCAGCCTGTTAAACAACCATGGTATTTGAACTGGATACGAACAGACTGGAGTTTCCACACCCAAGTTATGCAGAAGAAGATGGTTTACTCGCCGTAGGTGGAGATCTTTCGCCAGATCGTTTGCTACTGGCCTATAGTAACGGAATTTTCCCCTGGTTCAGTGATGACAGCCCTATACTTTGGTATGCCCCAGACCCCAGATTTGTGATCGATCCCTCCAAGGTCAAGATCAGCAAAAGCATGGCGAGTGTACTCCGGAAAAAAACATTTTCCTTATCGATAGACCGCAGCTTTAAAGAAGTCATTCAGCTTTGCGCGACTATCAATAGAAAAGATCAGGCTGGAACCTGGATAACCCAGGGCATGATCCAAGCATATAGTAAACTTGCGGAGCTAGGTTATGCACATTCGGTGGAAGTATGGCAAGGTGGTATACTCGTTGGCGGGCTTTATGGCGTGTTAATCAATGGTGTCTTTTGTGGAGAAAGCATGTTTTCAAAAGTCCCCAACGCTTCGAAAGCGGCCCTGATTTATCTCGCCCAAGAAATTGAACTACGTTTAATTGATTGCCAATTTCACACGGATCATTTGGAAAGCATGGGCGGTGAATACCTTTCCTTGACAGATTATTTAGCAATACTAACAAAAGACCAAAGACATGAGTAGTCCCTATCGTAAACATTTTGACATCGCTTCAGCCGTAACTTACCTCACGACACCAGGATCCGGCTTACTTTCAGGTGAAACAAAGGCTTGGCGCTCCAAAAGAGACCAAGATTTCTTTGACGCGAACAGTGCCTTACGCGAACAGCAAGGTGCAACTTTAGATGCCTGTCGGGATACGCTCGGTAAATTCTTTAATTGCCCTTCCCAAAATGTGTTCTTATCAAGTTGTTTTTCCTTTGCCTTCAATGCGCTATTGGCAGGTTTACCGAAACAATCGAAAGTGCTGCTATTGGACAATGATTATCCTTCGGTTAATTTTCCTACAATTATAAGCGGTTTTGAACATCAATTTGTCAGGATGGACGAACAGCTGGAAACGAATTTATTGGACACAATAGCAACATTTAAACCAGATGTCCTTATTCTTTCCATTGTTCAATATATTTCGGGATTAAAAATAGACCTATCTTTCATACAGGAATTGAAGCATCAGCATCCCGACTTGTTGATTGTAGGCGACGGCACCCAGTTTTTGGGAACAGATCTTTTTGATTTTACGCTTTCGGGCTTTGACGCCGTATTATCCAGTGGATACAAATGGCTTATGGCTGGCTTCGGCAATGGTTTTGTTCTCTTAAGTGACAGACTCAAAGCGATACTTTATGCGGATATCCAAAAAAATTACAGCTTCCTCAACAACCAATGGATGAATAAATCTGTGGTACAACTTTGTTTTGAACCAGGGCATCTGGACACCCTGTCGCACGGAACGCTACAGCAGTCCCTTCTTCAATTGGAGGAATGGGGATTTTCCGAAACAGTGGCCTATACCCAAAAGTTAATTGCAGATGCCCGCGCTGAACTTGCCGACCGGAAACTGTTATTGGACAGCATCATCAATAGACGTCCACAGAGCAATATTTTCAATATTCAGATCAACCCCGAAAATTATCAGACTCTCCTGGATGAGGGCATAAAATGCTTTCCCCGAGGATCGGGGATCCGTGTTGGATTTCATTTATACAATGATCACTCGGATCTTGAGAAGCTATTATATATTATCGACACAAAAGTAAAGTAAACATGAAATTTAGAATAGGCGACTTAGTACGGTTTGTCGATGAGCCCATTGAGGGGCATATCACATCCATGCAGCCCAACGATATTGTAGGCGTTACAGATGACACTGGTTTTGAGATTCCGGTGCCAATGGATAAAATCACTCTTGTCTTCGGTAATATGCGTCGAGCAGATGATGAACTTGACCAGCATGCGACACCACTGACACCACATCGATTTATCGAAAAAGGAATACTTTTGGCAATTTCGGGAGACCACAAAGATGGACTTGCCAAATTACATATCATCAATGAAACGAGTTTTGAGCTCCTAGTGTCCGTAGCTGAAGCTACAGCGAATAAAGTAAAAGGTATTTTCAGCAATAAAATACCGCCACACGATTCGATGCAGTTTTATACAGGCAACTTTGCAAATGTTGGGAAATGGCCTACCTTCCGTTTTCAGATCATACGGCATAGTGCTAGTTTGCAGGAACTGACATCACCAATCAACAGAGAACAGCGTGTACGTCCTGTAGATCTAACTAATCCAAAAGTCCTGAACGAAATTTTGGATGAAAAAATATGGTCCTACGAACTGGATAAGATTGAAGAGGATTTAGGACTGGACAAGTTGAAAAATCATTTCATACCACATCGTCCAAATAAAAAATAAGCTAGATGAATTTCATCTAGCTTATTTTTTATATACCAAACGGCTTTATTTTATTCAGCTGTCGCAGAAACCTTCTTGGTGCTCAACAATAATAGTACGATGCCAACCAAATAGACAATCCAGCCCCAGCGCATGTGCAGGGATTTAGAAAGCAATTTATCGGCAAATCCCCAGCCGAAATAATTATTGATCTTAAACCAGACCGCTGTTATACTCAACAGATACCAACAGGCGGCCACTCGGGTCATCCACTGATAAGCTCGAACCGCACGGACAAAAAACAAGAGGGCAGTCACCCCGAGTATAAGTAATGTAATAAAGAACAAGTAGGCATCTACCTGATATAAGTTCCAATTTCCCTTAATAGGCACTTTTAAGAATGGTGTCATGCTGGACAAAAAAGAAATGACTAGTCCAACAATGGCAAAGTATTTTTTGATAATAATCATGGTTCAAATTCCTTTAAAACTGCTACGAATATAAGTTGAATATTGACACATATATAACTTGTATTTCACTTTTTGAAAAATTATTCTATTTTTAAGCGCAATTAACGCTTAGAACAAATAAAAAACAAGACTAATCCAAAGATCATCAATCATTTAAATCTGGTTTTCACTTGTTTAAAAGAGATGAATATAATTTTTAGCATTTAAGCCGAATAATAAACATGAAAAGAGAAGTTGAAGAAATCGCAGCAGAACAACCTGCACAGCCTAATAAAAAGAAAAAGATCTATATCATTATTGGCGTCGTGCTATTGGTTGTCCTAGCGGGTGGCGGATATTACAACTATAGCCATCGACAAGCTATCGACGGCCTGCAGGTGGATAGTACCGCGACAGCTGTTGTAGGGTTTGACAATGCAGATCCCAAAGATCTGGAAGATGCTGATGGTTGGAGTTCACTGGAAGACTATCAACACTGGAACAATGCAATCTTCACGATTCCCGAATACGATAATATCCCGTTACGCTATAGAAGGGGTATTACAAAGATATTCATGGGTAATAACTACCTTGAACCTGTAGATGATAAACCTATATACAAGTTTACACGCATAAAAGATCGTGCTAAATCTGTTTTCTGTTATGGTAACTTTACCGATCGCAACGATTCAGACAGTTGGAATAAAGAAATGGCTTTTTTGGTAGAAAAGAACGACTACCAGAGCAGTGCCATCTGGATCATTTCAGCAAAAGGCGATATTTTATTCTGGAAGGAATATTCAAGCGAACTGCCACTCATCAACAGCTTCAAAAAGGGACAAAAAATTTTTATGGATGAGATGAAGTTAGTACCTGCTCCTGCTGATGGAATTATTGTCAAGAATAAAAATTCCAAGTACGCATTAATTTACAATAAAAGCAGCAAGACCTTCGACAGCTATTACCAATACAGTGATAGTGAAATTCAGGAAGCTACCACTTCTGAAGAGGAGCCTTATGTGGAAGAATTGCAAGATGTCACCATCGACTCTGCAACTACAAATACAGGTATTAAAGAGTAGTTTATCGTATTTTATCGCTTAAAATTTTCGTCACGACAGATCGTGACGAAAATCATTCGATATTGATACGCAAAACAAACACCTGAATTACAGACATATAACCATCAAAATCAGCTATTTAAAATCTTTCTAAATTAATCCCTTTGACAGATTTTTGACACAAGCACAAAGCTTTTAAGCTACATTTGTACCGTTAAATATAAGCGAGGGATTAGAGCTTTGAAAAATCTTAAAGTATTAGCGTTTACTCATAAACATGTCGAACTAAAAGATCTAGGTAATCTAGTGATCTGCAATGAGGATTTAGAAAGTCGCCTCATCAATCTAAAGCATAGCCTAGACATTCCAGAGATCTTTTATATTGGTACTTGTAACCGAGTAGAGTTTGTATTTTATGGTGCTCACGAATTGACCCATGAATTCATTGCTGATTTTATGGGAAAATTGAACTTCTGTGTTCCTCAGGAGAGACTACAATGTTATTTAGGACAGGTCAACAAATACGAGGGTATGGATGCTTTAAACCACCTGCTTCGGATGTCATGTTCACTTGAAAGTCTTGTTGTTGGTGAAAAAGAAATTTTGGCACAGGTACGTCGGGCCTATGATCGTTGTAGAGAAGCTGGTTTTACTGGAGATTTTCTACGTCTGATGATGGATCGTCTCGTAAAAACGGCTAAAGAAGTATACACCTATACTAAAATTTCCAGAAACCCAATTTCCGTTGTCTCGCTTGCCTATCGCAAATTGCGCGAACTAAAACTGGTTGAAAACCCTAGAATCGTCATTATCGGTTCTGGAGAAACCAATCAGAACTTAGCGAAATATTTCCAAAAGAACCAAAAAGCTAAGTTCGTTATTTTCAACCGCACAATAGAGAACGCAAAGGCCTTAGCCGAAGAATTAAATGCTGAAGCTTATCCCCTAGCTGATATTGATCAGTACAAAGAAGGCTTTGATATTTTAATTACTTGCACAGGTGCTCCGACCTCCATTATTGACAACACACTTTATCAATCCTTATTAAACGGAGAAACGGATAAGAAAATAATCATTGACTTAGCCGTTCCGAATGATATTGATGCTGAAGTTCTCCAAAACAATCCGATTCATTATATCGAAGTAAGCAGCTTACAAGCTATTGCGGAGAAAAACATCCAAGAGCGTTATAACGAATTGGAGAGTGCCGAAAAGATTATACAGGACAATATCCAAGAATTTTTACCTTTAATCAAACAGCGACGTGTAGAGGTTGCTATGCGTGAGGTTCCTGAAAAGATTAAAGAAATTAAATCATTTGCGCTAAATGAGGTTTTTGCTCAAGAGGTTCAAGCCCTAACCCCTGAAGCGAGAGAAGTATTGGAAAAAGTCATCAACTACATGGAAAAGAAATACATCAAGGTTCCAATGGTTATGGCGAAAGAAATTTTGGTTAAAACTCCAGAAACGGAAAAAAACTAATACTAAGCTTCCTCTTCGAACAGCGTTATATTCTATTACTTTTTGTTGCTTCCCTAGGTTTTGTACCAATGCCTATTAGCGGAATGAATCTGTGCCCGTCACCCGGAGCTATCCTTTGACTGTTTCTTTAAATTTCGGTTTGTCAATTATTTCCTGACATATAATGACAGTAACGTGTCAACATATTCCTTCTATTTATTTATTTTTGCTCTGATTAATGGTATTAAACACATTTTTCCGAAATTGTTTATTTCCGGGGCTCAATTTAATTAAAACACATGCTGTGCTAGTTGAATACGTCGCTACTGGGGGAACATTTTGTGATTGTTTTAATAGGTAAAGTAAAATTAACGTGAATAGAAAACTAATTATTGGTACCCGGGGAAGTGTTCTTGCCATGTGGCAGGCAAATTTTGTAAAAGATCGATTGGCAGAAATCGGAATTGAAGCAGAATTAAAAGTCATTAAAACACAAGGGGATATCATTCAACACCTTCGTTTGGATAAATTAGAAGGCAAAGGATTTTTCACCAAAGAGCTTGAAGAGGAGCTTTTAAGCGGGACCATTGATTTAGCTGTACACTCACACAAAGATTTACCTACGGTCAACCCTCCGGGATTGATCATTGCAGCGGTTTCTGAGCGTGAAGATCCCGCTGAATTATTGATTATCCACAAAGATTGTGTGGATATCAAAAAACGTCTTTCATTAAAACACAATGCGACTGTTGGGACATCATCCAACCGTAGAAAAGCGCAGATCTCGGCGCTACGTCCGGATCTAGAATTTGACGATCTCCGTGGTAATTTACAGACAAGAATCCAGAAGCTACGTGATGAGCAATACGATGCTATCGTACTTGCAAAGGCAGGTATTAGCCGTATTGAAATGGATATTACAGATTTTCATGTGGAAGAGATTCCTCCTGTTGAAATTATCCCGGCACCGGCGCAAGGAGTACTTGCTATTCAGATCCGTGAAGTTGACAAGGAACTTTTTGACGCTTTACAGCCCTTAAACAATGAAGAAGTAGCAAAAACAATCTCCGTAGAACGTTTGGTATTAAATAAATTTGACGCGGGATGTCATGCGCCATTAGGCTGTTATTGCCGTAAAAGCGGTGATGAATACGAAGCTTGGGCCTCTATTGCTGACACAAGCGAAGATTTTCCTGACCGTGTTTACCTTAGAGATACCGATGCGACGCGGTTAGCGGAGCGTATTTTCAGCAAATATGCAAAGGATAGAAAATTGCCACAATCTGTATTTATTTCCCGGGAGGTAGACGAAAATTCCTATTTCGCAAGAGCAATGGCCAAGCACAATATTACTATTGAGGGCCGCTCTTTGATCAAAATATTCCCCATCATCAACAAATTGGATCCTTTTATCCTAAAACACGTGGATTGGATTATATTTTCAAGCAAGAATGGTATTGAGCACTTTTTCAATTTAGAGCCACGTTTGAGCAAAAAGACCAAGATTGGTGTCATTGGCCGTGGCTCGGAAGAGATTTTGCGCAAATATGACCGCGTTGCTGATTTCTCTGGCGACAGTGAGGGCATCAATATGGAGGAAATTGCGAAGAAATTTGCTGAATTGGCCAATGATGGTACCGTGCTTATACCACGTGCGAAGGAATCTTTGGAGACGATCCAAAAAGCATTAAGCCCGGAGACAAAAATTATCAATATACCGGTATATGAAACGGTCTTAGAAGAAAATGTAGATCCATCCAATGCGGAGGTATTGGTCTTTACCAGTCCGAGCAATGTGGAAGCATATTTTGCAGACAACCTACTGGAACCAGGCCAAAAAGTAATCTGTATTGGCCGCTCTACCGGTGCAAAGTTTGATGAGATGAATGTCCCTTATGCACTTCCTTATTCTCCAGATGAAATAGGTCTTTCTGAAGCCGTTTTTGGATTGGAGTATTAGAATCGTATAAAGTAGTTTGTATTTCAACGTCGGTAAACGATTCCACTGACTTTGAAATAAACAACATAGATCATAAATAATCTTAATATAATGTTACAACGTCCGAGAAGAAATCGTAAATCTGCCGTGATTCGCGACATGATTCAAGAGACACGTTTAGACGCGTCAAATTTGATTTTCCCACTTTTTATCGTCGATGGGCAAAATCAAAAAACTGAGGTTAAATCGATGCCAGGCATCTATCGCTATTCAATAGACAATCTATTGAAGGAAGTGGAAAGTTGCCTGAAGTTGGGCTTACGTTCATTTGATCTTTTCCCTAACATTGAAGAGTCATTAAAAGACAAATATGCTACAGAAAGCTACCGTGATGGAAGTTTATACTTACGTGCAATTGCTGCGGTAAAGAAAAATTTTCCGGAGGCTTGTATCGTAACGGATGTTGCCATGGACCCTTACAGCAGTGACGGGCACGATGGAATTGTCGAAAACGGTGAGATCCTAAACGATGAGACATTAGAGGTATTGGGCAAAATGGCCTTGGCACATGCACAATCAGGTGCAGATATCATTGCACCATCAGATATGATGGATGGCCGCATCGGTTACATCCGTGAGCTATTGGACAATAATGGTTTTACTAACGTTTCTTTGATGTCGTATACGGCAAAATATGCTTCGGCCTATTATGGTCCTTTTAGAGATGCCTTAGGCTCGGCACCCAAGCATGGCGATAAAAAGACCTACCAGATGAATCCTGCCAATGCAAAAGAGGCGCTTATTGAAGCACAGCTCGACGCACAGGAAGGAGCGGATTTTCTGATGGTGAAACCAGGACTTCCCTACTTAGATATCGTTAAACTTCTTGCAGACAACTTCGATCTACCAATTGCAGTATATAATGTCAGTGGAGAATATGCGATGTTAAAGGCGGCAATTCAAAACGGCTGGTTAGACGAACGTGTCATCCTAGAAACGTTATTGAGCTTCAGACGTGCTGGCGCTACAGCAATCTTATCCTACCACTCCAAAGAAGTATTGGAGAAAGGTTTTATTTAACAACTTCCAGATTATCTTCGATAATCGGAATTTAACTAACAAAAGCTCGGGAATTCATTTTCGAGCTTCTGTTTTTTTAAAATATTATTTAAACCTTTTTACGACATTGCGGTCAAACAGAAAATTATAATGCGCCTTATTATGTTAAAAAGTATCATAATCAGCAGTTTCCTTTTATCGGCTCCCTCCATACATGAAACTACCTTTTACTTCTTTTTGGAAGGCAATTGGATTGCGGACAACGCTAAGCTGAAATCAATCACATTTAATAAGAATGGTGACGCCTTATTTACCTTTTCAAATTCAAACCCTCAGGGTCCCCAGACCTCAATTCATCAGAAAGTAGATAGCATTGCTATATTAAATCGCAGAAAATTTAGTGGCTACTTTTTTAGTCCAAATCTTTTTGGAAAATATAGTGATAACAAGACGGCTTTTGAGATTGAAATTAAGTCAGCAAATGAGATTATCCTGTTTGTCAATAAACAGGAAATAAAATTGCTAAAAAAAGAAGCTGTTACTCAATTTAAATAGCTAATATCAGGCTATTATGGATTCCTTACGTTTCTATGAGACTTATCTTCTTAAAAAAAGATAACTTCGCATTCAAATACATAGACTATGCAAGCACCTGATATTTCAAGAGCAAAATCTGCTGAGCTATTTGAAAAAGCAAAACAATATTTCCCTGGAGGCGTAAACTCTCCTGTTAGGGCTTTCAAATCCGTATATGGTACCCCATTATTTATTGAGCGTGGCGATAAAGCACACCTGTGGGATGCTGACGGAAATGAATTCATCGATTTTTGTTGTTCATGGGGCCCCTTAATTTTAGGGCACAATAATGATCAAGTTCGTGAAGCTGTAGCGGCACAACTCGGGAAAGGCTTAAGTTTTGGCGCTCCCACTGCGTTGGAGAACCAACTGGCTGAGTTGATTATCGAAAACAATAGGTTTATTGAGAAAATTCGCTTTGTCAGTTCCGGAACTGAGGCCGTAATGTCTGCAATCCGTTTGGCTAGAGGCTACACGAAACGTGATAAGATCATCAAATTTGATGGCTGTTATCATGGCCACTCCGATTCTCTTTTGGTTAAAGCGGGTTCTGGTTTGGTCACTTTTGGTGAGACATCATCGGCTGGTGTACCTAAAGCATTTGCAGACGAAACCATTGTTATCGAATTAAACGATAAGCAAGCTTTAGAAGCTGCTTTTGCAGAATTTAAAGATCAGATTGCCGCAGTTATCATTGAGGGTATACCTGCAAACAATGGCTTATTGTTGCAATCTAAGGAATATGTTCACTTCTTACGTAATATCACCAAAGAACATGGTGCAATGTTGATTATGGATGAAGTGATCACGGGATTCCGTATTGGTTTTGAAGGTGCTTCGGCTTACTATGACGTACAACCAGATATTATTACCTACGGCAAAATTATTGGTGGCGGAATGCCTGTTGGTGCCTATGGAGCCTCAAAAGAATTGATGGCCTGTATATCTCCTGATGGTGCAGTTTACCAAGCCGGAACTTTATCCGGAAATCCAGTTGCTATGGCTGCCGGCATTGCCGCATTAGGTATCTTGGCACAAAAGGATTTCTACACAAATTTAAATGCCAAAACAGAAGCTTTCGTCAATGATATGCGTACTTATATTGCGGAGAAAGGATATAAAGTTCAACTTTTCCATGTGGCTTCTATTTTTTGGTTTGCCTTCACAGAACAGCACGAAATTAAAAAAGCGAGTGAAATCGATCCTAAATCGATGGAATCTTATAAAATTATGCACCGCGAATTGTTAAATCGTGGCGTATATTTTGGTCCTTCAGGCCATGAAGTAGGCTTTGTTTCTGATGCACATACAGCAGCGGATCTTGACCAGGCAAAAAAACATATTTTCGATGCTTTAGACATTGTCTTTAGTGCATAAAATCAAACTACTATAAAAAAGCCCTCCAGTATATTACTAGAGGGCTTTTTTTATAGGTTAGTGGAAGTATAGGCTCGAATCAACGTGCTTATTAGAGTTTGTTTGCCAGCTTCTTATCTTTAGATTTCATCTTATTTAGTCCGGCAATAAGTTCATCCAATGAAAACTTACCTTTGATATCCATAAAAACACTTTCATCTTCGTTATCATGAACGAGTAGAGAAACCCGCTGAATAACATTATTCTTATCAATACGCGCATTCAGCGAAATCTCCTGTCCATCCGTGTTAATAACCAGTAATTCCTCAAATTTGTTCTTCTTCAAAAACTTATGGTAATCGTCCAAAATCCGTGCATTCTTCGTTTTGTCATTATTTGAAAGTGTCAGCATTCTGAACTTCTTTAATTTCTTTACAATTTCAGCCATTGCACGAGACTCTTCATCATTATCGTCCTTTAAGGCTTTTTTCATAAAGGGTTTTGTTAACCACATCGGTAAATTAATGGCAACAATCTCAGCGTCGTCCGATACATTAGACCGGCTGACGAAATCCATATTGGAGGCTTTTTTTATCATGCATGACTGCATGGAGAAAAGAACGCCAACTAGGCACAACAAGGTTAGTAATCTTTTCATAATCTTCTACTTTTTGTTGTTATCACCTTTATTCTTACTCACTTTATTGTTCCCTTCGTTGACCAAGCTAGTCACGTCTTTCAACGGTATAGCCCCGTCAAGGATCATAAATAGATTTTGCCCATCTCCGTTGATCGTTAGTAACAGATTGTTTAAGATGTCGGCATTTGCAGACATATTTTCGACCATGAACCGGATATCCTGACCTTCATTATTGAGCGACATGAGTTCTTCATACTTTAAATTTGAAACTGCCCCTTGAATAATACCTGTTAAGGCTTTATCCTCCCCATCTTCAACAATCAGCATCCGCAACGATTTAACATTCTTAAGTAGTGGTGTAATTGTCTGCATATCCTCATCGTCTATTTTCAAATTACCCAATAGCTTGAACATCGGCGCCCCGATTTTGAGTGTTGTCACACCTTTCTTTCCTTGATATTGTTCAAAAAGTTTATCCAATTTTGAAATTTGTGCATTTGCCATACTTGCTACAAGTAGAAGGCAAGCTATTAAAAAACCTTTCATTTTATTTTAGTTAATCGTTATTGACATTTGTTTTATATTCATTGCTTTATCTACACCATTTTCCAGATTATTTGCCAGTAAGCCTAAAGATTTTAGGGTCAGTTCAACAGCTTCCTGTTCGTTCGCGACAGGTTTCCCATTCAAAACCACATAATCTGCCTGATAGGGTTCACTTTCGACTGATTGCAGACTTTCAGCAACTATTTTCTTCTTTTCAGTCCATGCCTTCGCTCGTTTTTTAACTTTAGAATGTTTGAGCGTTTCTGCGATCTGTAACGTCTTACCGCTTTCCACCGAAGGGGTCCCATCATTAGCATTGGAAACTACCGTTTCTTCATTTTGTTGTTCGATCAGCTTCTTGTCCGCGGATTTTAGCTCTTTCATTTCCTTTTCGGCAAGTACAGGTACTCGCGTTGTTGGTTCCTGATTTAGGAATAGTGCAATTCCAATAGCCATTAACAACATGGCTGCTGCTGCATATTTTATCCAGCTATTATTCCACCAGATAATACGTTTCTTATCATCATTGATCTCACTTTGGAAGTCCTCAAAGGACCAATCCATTGTCCTATTCTTTTCCTGATTCAATGATTGAAAAAAAGCATCATCCGAGCTTTTCAATGCTCTTTCTTCCTCTAATGACGACTGGCCATTAAAGTACTTCTCTTCCAATTCTTTTAATTTCTTATCTTTCATCACTGTTCATCTTATTTTCAAAGACGATGAAACAATCGGGTTTATTTCTTATCAGAATAAATCCTCATGGTTTCATAATCGAATAATTTTGTCAATTGTTCTTTTACCTTCTGTCTAGCACGCATCAGATTAACTCTTACCGCAGACTCGCCCATCTCCAATACTTCACCGATTTCATCGATGTCATAATCCTCAACATCGCGCAGATGCATAACAAGCCGTTGTTTTTCGGGAAGGGAATTGATCATTTCAAGGATAATTTCTTTCGTATTCCCAACAGTATGTTCCGTCATGGTAACAACCTGATGCTGCTCAACAAAGTCTGCCCTAACCTTATCTTTTTTTAGACGATTGAGCGCTTCATTTTTAACACTCTGCATGCAGAAGGCTTCCATATTTTTATATTGAAGCAGCTGATCTTTTAATTGCCACAACCGCATCATCACATTTTGTACCGCATCAAAAGCCTCATCATCATCAACCAAGATCCGTTTCGCAAAGCGAAATAGCTTATCCTTATGGATGAAAACGGTATTTTTAAATTGCTCTTGGTTCATGTTATCGTCAATATTGAGACTTACGCTATTTTAATCTTCTAATCGGCTTTTGCCCCATCTCCGTATCACCTGTGCCTTTTATATTATCAAGACATTTCAGCTTATCGATTTATTACATCTAATATGACTATTTTTTTAAAAATATTTAATTCACTGTGTATTAAACTTCAATGAGTAGCCCAAACGGCCTATTTTTAACCTTATTACAAACAAAATAGGAACATAGACTGTTACTTAAGATGCTGAATGATTAAAAAATTAAACAAAAAAATTATGAAGTATTACAGAATTATCGGTATTACTGCTGCAGTAGCGCTCATGGTAGGCGCTATCGGGTGTAACAACTCATCTACGAAAAGTACAGGTGGAGCTGACTCAAGCAGCAGTATGGACACAAATACTGCACAGAAAATGGACTCAATCACCGTTAGTCCTATTGCAGACTCGAAAGAATTTCCTGGAGCTGATCTGCAGATCGCCTCGATCACTGCAGAAAAGGTAGGAACAGACTCCGCAAAAGTAACTGTAAAATATGCGATTAAGAATTTCAAATTAACGGAGATGACCGATGATGCCCATGCTGCCCATATGGCAAATTCGCATGATGGGCAACATATTCATTTTATTTTAGACAATAAACCTTACACGGCTCTCTACAAGCCCGAGAACTCTGTAACAGTACCGTTAAATTCGGAACATTACCTGCTCTCATTTTTATCAAGATCCTATCATGAATCCATAAAAACCACTGAAGCTTCTAAATTGGTAAAATTTAAGATTGATGCAACGGGTAAATTGACGACGGATGCAACACCAAAGGAATCATCACTTTTCTATTCTCGACCTAAAGGTGAGTATAAAGGAGATGAAACAAAAAATCTCCTGTTAGATTTTTACGTAATCAATACCAAACTTGCTCCAGATGGCAACAAGGTAATTGCAGATATCAATGGCCAGACATTTACATTGGACAAATGGGGCCCATATGAGATAAAAGGCCTGCCAATGGGCAACAATAAAGTAAAATTGACTCTAGTAGATAAGGATGGTAATGCTGTTACCGGAGATAATGTTTCGGTAGAACGTGATATCAAACTGTCTGAAAAATAAATCCAGAGCTGTACAAAACAAAAAAGAGTCGCATTGAAATGCGACTCTTTTTTGTTTAGGATAAACTTTGAGCAACAATAAGGCATCGTCTTTATTCCTTTTTGATTAAGGTAGTTTGTCAAAATCAATTTCTGGTGCATTATTTTTATTCCGGAATTCAAACTTACTTCCTGGCTTAACAACGTCACTAAAGAAACCACCATTTCTAAGAAAGTATCCGTTTTTGTTGATGCCGCCGATTGCATCAATGCGCTGATTTGCACGATAGGTATTATCCACACTGAAAGAAGCCGCTTGTACAGCTTTCCATTGCCCATCATAGACCCATTGATTGCCAAACTCAACCTTTCTACCCAGGTAGCCTTGATTAGGACTAAAGTTCTCCAAGAAACTATGGAATCGTTTCAGGTAGGTGTTTGTCTGCGGACGTTTGAAGCTTGCGATCACATTCCATGCATTCTCTTCAGGTACAAAAAACCAGGCGGTATAGTCGGTATTTCCTCTTCCATCGGGCACACCTTTCAAGAGAAACTTATAGGTTATACCTGCTTTCCAAAAGTACTTGCGGTAACTCTGCCCGCCTGACCCTTCATTTCCAAACTCGCCCGAATGCACATCCTTTCCTTTTTTTAGTAGATGGATTTTTTGCTCATCTGGAATACTTTTCGGATCATCTGTATGGAATGGACTCCATACGGAAAATAAGATACGTCGCTCGGTTTCTGAATTAACCTGTATACCAAAGTAGCCTTCGCCAAAACCATTCGCCATAAAATAGGAACCAACTTTATCTTCGCCTTGAGGGACGGTAACTTCATTATAATAGTAACTCACGTTGCCCTCCGTAGGAACGGTATAATTAAGATGACAGGAAGGTCCTCTTCGGGACCAGTAGTAATAGTCGGGGTTATCAGAATAGATAAGTCCTTCTGACGCGGCTTCACCGCTAACAAGTAGTTCTGTCACATTAGCAAAATTACTGCCCGATTTACTGACTCCTTTTAGGTCGACCCGAACATAACCGGGAGCCTTTATTTCAATGGACAGCGGAGCTGTTTCGGCAAGTTCATTTCCTTCAACATCTACAACGGCTTTTTTCCCTAGTGCGTCAATTTCTATTTTAGATTTCCCAGCATCATTTTTCGCTTTCAGCTTTAATGTCAATTTCCCTGCTTTCTGAGCCCGAAAATAAACCGATGCCACTTCCTGATTGCTTGACCATTTTACGAGGCCATTACGACCGGAAATTTCCGCATCACCGGCTTGCCCTGCGGTGATGAAAGCGTTCCCGGCTAGAGGAACGGCATACGTCTTCCCTGCTGTCTGTGCGATACCGCTTATCGAAAGACAGGATAAAGCTCCCAGAAAGAGATACTGGATAAAGTGTTTTCTTTTCATACTTTATTTTTTTTATCAATTTATATATCAACCTTAAGCTAGTTATACTACCTGCGGTTATTCATATTCGTCATAAACTCGAGATGCTATTACATTCTAATACTTCGCGAAACCGACTACTTTATTAGTTCCGAAATTCAATTTATCAGCTACCTTTATGCTGCACTTTACTATTGAATAAAGATGGTATCGGTTTGTGAAACTGGATTATTTGATGAAGATAAGGCTTAGATTTACAGAAAAAGAAAGGAAATGTATATCAATCGATTGTGTAAAAAAACGGCAATAATTGACCATCACTCCTTTCCCATTAAATGATCTATTATAAAATGAGATGTATATTTTAACATTTTAAAAATACGATCTAATCTTTTTGTGTATTTTTAGGATCAGAGTCCCCTTTTATAAAAGCTAAAATAGCAAGCTCCATGGACAAATCTGCTTATAGCACATCAAAACGTATCTTAGGACAAAAACAAATCTCCATATTGATCCATGGACTCGCCTGGCTTATTTTCTTATCCTTTCCAGTACTATTTTTTAACAACGGTCAATTGGAAATTAAGGAAATACTTTTTGCACCGGCATTTTGGATTTTCACAGGCTGTTTTTTAATCCTATTTTATGTCAATGCCTATGTACTGATTCCATACAGCATAAAGCATCGAAAATTTATCAGTTACGGAATCTCCATTATTTTGACAGGTTTGTTACTAGCTTGCTATCTTCAGCCCTTTGACCGGCTGATGCGTATTGTACGTCAACAATTACCGACCCCTGGGGACAGAGAATTTTCACCTAGGCATCATCCTGATTTTCCACCGCCACCATCTGCTAGGCATTTCCCATACCGAGGTCCAGGGCAATCCCCGGGACAACGGCCACAACCTATCGATATCGCTTCTGTGTATATTTTCCTGTTAACTATTAGCCTTGCCGCGCTCTATAGAATCGTAACCTATTGGATGGAAACGCAGCAAAAAATGCAATTGGTCGAACAAGACCGTATGAAGGCCGAACTTTCCTTTTTAAAAGCGCAAGTCCACCCCCACTTCTTGTTTAATACCTTAAATAATATTTACGCATTGGCACTGACCAATGATGATGCCGTCGCAAGTAGTATTCATCGTCTTTCGCAATTAATGCGTTATTACATGGATGAACGGCACAGTGATACGATTGACATCAAGATCGAAATCCAGGCTATACAAGATTTTATCAATCTCCAAAAGCTACGCATTGGCCCGAATTGTTCGATCAGTGAACACTATACGGGGCTCGAACACCCTAAAACGATACACGCATTTGTGCTGCTTCCTTTTGTTGAAAATGCGTTCAAATATGGATTAAGCACCATAGAGCCCTGCCAATTAAGTTTTGAGGTCATTCTAACGCCAACATCCTGCACATTAAATGTAAAGAATAGCATTGCTACACAGTCAACCGAACAACACCGCACAGGAACAGGCCTTAAAAATGTTCAACGTCTATTGGAACATTTTTATGCCGACAGGCACCGCCTGACGATCCAACAGGAGGATCATTCTTTTTTTGTTCAGCTTATCCTCTATATTTCTCCATAAATTGTTTTTATATTAGGCTATACGATTATGTATACATAAAGCAGTCTATCTTAATTTAATCGATGTTAACTTGCATAGCTCTTGACGATGAACCATTGGCTCTTCGTGTTATTTCTACGTTCACAGGAAAGCATCCCGCTATACAGCTTGCTGGAACCTTCAATAACCCCCATGAAGCGAAGTTGTATCTCGCCAATAACAGTGTTGATTTGATTTTTTTGGATATTGATATGCTCGAAATCAACGGTATTGATTTTGCAAAAAACTTAAATCCAAGACCCTTATTGATTTTCACTACGGCACATAAAGAATATGCGATAGATGGATTTGAACTTGATTCAGTAGACTATCTTCTCAAACCATTTGACTTCACTCGTTTTGAACGGGCTATCGATAAGGCAATGACACGTTCAGCTTCACAGAGCCATCGCCCTTTCTTAATCGTTAATGTGGAATATCAACGCATCAAAATCTACCTTGATGAAATTGAGTGTTTGGAAAGCATGCAAGATTATATCAAAATTCATCTCATACAAGGAAAAACAATATTGACTTTGTCGACGATGAAAGCCATGTTGGATCGTTTACCGCCAAATCAGTTTATCCGCATTCATCGCAGTTTTGTTATCGCGGTCAAACACATCATTACGTTTTCACAACGTAAAATACAATTACCCAACTTCACATTGAAAGTCGGCGATGGGTACTATAATGAAGTGATCAAATGTTTACGTGATTCGTCGATGCAATAAGCCTCTTTATCGACACTTAACATTATTTTACATCTCCGTCCACTACCTTGCTTCCATTCATAAAAAAGAAGAGATATGGAACGCAAAAATTTTATAAAAACCTTATCATTGCTGGCATTTACAGGTCCAATGGTCTGGGCAGCCTGCAAGAAAGACGATACCGCATCAACCACGGACGAGGGCACTGACGTCAATGTCGATTCAAGCTGTAGTGTGACACCATCTGAAACCGAAGGCCCCTTTCCGACAAAAACACCTTCAAGTTATGTCCGCTCAGATATACGCAAAGGTGATGGTATTGGGGCTAATATGCTCGGTTTAATTACTATTGTCAATACAAATAATAACTGTGCGGCACTAGAAGGTGCCTTAGTGGATATATGGCATTGTGATGTGGAAGGTAATTACTCGCAATATGGTGGAACACAAATGCAATCCAGCAACTATCAGTCTGTCAATTGGTATCGTGGTAGACAAGTTACCAATGCCAATGGACTTGTTTCTTTCCAAACCATCTTTCCGGGCTGGTATCAAGGCCGAGCAACACATATTCACGTCCATGTATATGATGCTACCGGTAAATCGCTATTAGTGACACAAATCGCTTTTCAAGATAGCCTGTGTCTTGAAGTCAATAATACAGGTTCATCTTATGGTTACAAAAAAGGTGTTTCAGGATATACCTATAATGCCAATGACAACGTATTCAGCGATGGTGTTACCAAAGAAATGTCTACGGTCACAGGATCCTTATCTGAAGGTTTCCAAATGAAAATGACGATTCATGTTAATGCTTAACAGCCTGATCATGCAGAATATTAGAATCTATATCGCGGAACAGCGAGGGGAAACATCTACCGGAACACATTTAGTCAGGAGCACCCTCAATTATGGCTCCTTTGCTGCTCCTCACCGGGAAGCTATTGGTCGACTTCAACAGGTCAATAACTGGGAAGTTGCGCCTCAAGGCTCTTTGGATCTCCCGACCAATAAAGGTACGGTCTCGCTTTTGATTCCTTTGATTGGGGATCTACTTGTAACAATGAATGGCCAAACCTACACGGTACCCGTTGGGACAATCTTAATATGCAATCCTGGAAATAGTACGGCAATTCATATAAGGGCATCGTCCGAAACTGAAGGCCCAGTGACCTTTCAAGAATTTGGACTTAATTCGACAATACACACTCCTACACTACCTCATATCGTGGATCTTCCATTTACATCTTCATTTGAGAAAAACAAGATGTATCCTGTAGGCACCGATTTAGCTACTGATTTTCAGTTCTACTTCGGTGCATTTGCTGGAAAACATGATTTTGAATTACAAACTGGCCCAGACCACAAAAACGTATTTGCATTTACGTTAGATGGTAATTTTGAAATTGAAGAACGCATCCTTTATCCATTTGATGGTCTTTATCTACCATATTCAAACAATTTGGACATCGAATGTTTATCAGCAACTGGCCTTTTGGTAGTTTTGAGTTTCTAAAAATAATATCCATCATCAAAGTCCAACCTATCAATTCACTCTGATTCAATAGGCTGTCGACATAAGAGTCCGTTTTTTTGAAAAACGACATATCATTGTTCATAACTGGATAATGTACGTTTCGAAAGACCGATTCATAAAAAAAGTGAAGGGGCTACCCTTCACTTTTCCACACGATATTAATAAAATGTTGAAAACCTTATTTCGCTTTCAGGACGAACTCCCAAGTTATTCACAACTTGTTAATATTGCTGTTTAATATCCTAAAAAGGGTTAAAAACCAACGCTTTTCAAGTTTAATCCTGTACGCTCGTCTAAACCGAACATTAAGTTCATATTTTGTACAGCTTGACCGGATGCTCCTTTAAGCAAATTATCAGTCGCATTTAAAATAAGGAGCTTATTTCCGTGCTTTTCGAGGTGGATAATACTTTTATTTGTATTGACAACCTGCTTAAGGTCGATATTTTTTTTGCTGATATGCGTAAAAGGGTGAGCGGCATAATAGCTCTCATACAATGCGTAGGCCTGCTCTTCAGACAAATCGGTGTCTACATAAATAGCCGAGAAAATTCCCCGGGCAAAATCTCCACGTTGTGGAACAAAATTAATTTTTGCTGCAGCACGTTCCAACAACGATCCTGCTGACACCGGTAAAAATCCCGCTTGCAGCTGATCCAAAGATTCTGAAATTTCCTGTAAATGCTGGTGTTCAAAAGATTTGTAAGCAGAAAGATTATTGTTACGCCAGGAAAAATGCGTGGTTGCACCCGGTTTTTGCCCCGCTCCTGTTGATCCAGTCGTTGCATTAACATGGATTTGATCCGGTAATAAGCCTTTACTCGCTAATGGCAATAAAGCCAATTGTATGTTTGTAGCAAAGCATCCTGGGTTTGCAATATACTGCGCTGTTTTGATTGCTTCTTTGTTTAGTTCTGGAAGCCCATACACAAATTGGTGCCCTTGGAAAGCTGTATTCGCACGAAGACGATAATCTTGTGAAAGATCAATAATCTTCACGGATGCATCGATCGGATTTGCATCTAAAAATTTGCGTGCATCTCCATGGCCCACACATAAAAACAAGACATCAATCGCGGAGTGATAGTCGGAAGAGAAGGTCAATTCAGTATCGCCAAATAAATCATTGTGAACTTCATATAACTTATTTCCTGCATTGGAAGCACTATTAGCAAATACGATTTCCACCTCAGGATGATAAATCAATACACGTAATAATTCACCACCAGTATATCCTGCCGAACCAATTATTCCTACTCTTATCATTTTTTTGAATTTAGAATTTAGGGATGTGTTGTCCCCCATTATGCCCTGTATTTTTTCTTATCAATTTTACGTTAAGAAAAAATACAGGGCACAAAACACGGTTTATTTTTTATTCACTTTGTGCCAAATGATGGTTTGATTTCCAAAAATTTTGGAGAAACCTTTCACATCGTCACCTGTATAGCCCTTATTCATCTCACCATAGCTACCGAATTTATTGGACATCAAATCGTGTTCAGACTCGACACCAATGACGACAAAACGGTATGGGTGAAGTTCAACAATCACTCGGCCAGTCACTGTTTCTTGTGAAGATTGCAAGAATGCTTCAATATCACGCATAACGGGATCGTGCATTTGGCCTTCGTGCATATAATTTCCATAGAAAGCAGCGATTTGGTCTTTCCAAGACAATTGCCATTTGGTCAAGGTATGTTTTTCTAAGGCATGGTGTGCCTTAATTAAAATGACAGAAGCAGCAGCTTCAAAACCCACACGACCTTTGATACCAATGATGGTATCACCCACGTGGATATCACGGCCAATACCGTATGGTTGAGCGATTGCCTGTAATTCTTGAATCACTTTAACAGAAGCCATTTTCTCACCATTTAAGGCCACAGGCTCTCCTTTTTCAAAATCGATTGTAATTTGTTGTGGCTCTGAAGAAGTCACTGGAGTAGGCCATGCCGATTCAGGCAAATATTGGTTGGATGTCAATGTTTCTGCTCCACCAACAGAAGTACCCCAAAGTCCTTTATTGATGGAGTATTTTGCTTTTTCAGCAGAATACTCTACACCATGCTTATTCAAATACTCAATTTCGGCTTCACGCGACAATTGCAGATCACGGATTGGGGTGATAATTTCCACTCCTGGAATCAGGGTCTGGAAAATCATATCGAAACGTACTTGGTCGTTTCCTGCACCGGTAGATCCATGAGCAACACATTCAGCACCAATTTTCTTTGCGTAGTTTGCAATTGCGGTTGCTTGGCATACACGCTCAGCAGATACTGACAATGGATAAGTCGCATTTTTTAACACATTGCCAAAAATCAAAAATTTAATAGTTTCGCGGTAATAGTCTGCCGTTTCGTCTATAGCTGTATGTGATTTCACACCTAAAGCATAAGCACGTTCTTCAATATTTTTTAATTCTTCATCCGAAAAACCACCTGTATTTACAACTACGGAATGAACTTCTAAACCTAAATCTTGTGTAAGATAAATACAACAGAATGAAGTATCTAATCCGCCACTAAATGCTAAAACTACTTTTTTCATTAGAATGTTATTTTATGAGTGTTTGTTTTCAACGGCTGACTTAAGCTCGTTTCACTCGGTTTTTTATTATTATGTTGAGAGAACCTTGAACTGATCTTGTTATTATGAACGTCTTCAGTTACCTGTTACATCTATTTTCAATATAATCGATCAGCTTTAGCTTAATATCCTTTTGCGACTTTGTTATGCTTCGGAAAATTGACGGCAATAAATTTATTGGCCGATTTCCAAAACTTCGCCTGTATACGCTTTAGCAGAGACTGTTTTTGTGTAATTCTTTCCAAGCGTTCTTTCGCTTCATGCTTGCGCTGGATCTTCTCTCGCAATTCACGTTCTTTCTCTTCGGGGTCCCAAAGCATGGCTGTACACATACAGTTTTTACGGTCTTTGCTCATCAGAATTTCATAATTCACGCAACTTTGACAACCCTTCCAAAATTCATCATCGGAGGTCAATTCGGAATATGGAACCGGTTCATAGCCTAGTTCTGAGTTGATTTTCATCACGGCAAACCCGGTTGTCAAACCAAAGATCTTCGCTTTAGGGTATTTCTCACGGGAAAGTTCGAAGACTCTTTTTTTGATCGCTTTTGCCAAACCGACTTTTCTGAATTCGGGATTGACAATCAAACCTGAGTTCGCAACATAATCACCATGCCCCCAAGTTTCTATATAACAAAAACCTGCCCATCGGCCATCTCTATGTAAAGCAATCACTGCTTTACCTTCATTCATCTTGTTGGCAACGTATTCTGGTTTACGACGCGCAATACCAGTACCACGAGCCTTTGCAGACTCGAACATTTCGTCGCAAATAACCTCTGCATAATGTGCATGCTCAGGTTTAGCCGGGATAATTAAAAAATCTGATATAGTCATTGACTTACGACCCTAATAATAAAACAACAACTACTGTCGTGTTTTGTTACTAAATAAATTAAAATAATGGATTCAAAACCATCGGACAATCATGGTCTTGCTTGGAAAGATTCACTACCTCAAATCAAGCCCGAGGTAGTATAGGTCGTCGGAGGCGTAAAACAGGTATTTCTACAAAAATGAAAGCACAGAAGACCTTCCTCATAAACTTCTCAAAAGCTTGAGTATAAGAATAATCGTTCTTTTTGTTCTGTTTCATTTTTTAATGCGCTGTCAATTGTTTCTGACGATGCAAATGTATAAAAATATTTTTTTCTTTTCCACAATATTCTAATTGATTTTTTGCAAAAATCAAAAATTTACAATCTACCATCAAAACCGCGTTGTAAGCTTCATTTTCAAGCAATTAATCCGCAATAAGCCGGCAATAGACCGCGCACATTAGCGATATTAATTTGACAACAAAACGTATAAAGGTTTAAGGCTTTATCAATTGAAATTGTTGTTTTTCCTATCGGTTCGTTATTTTTAGTCAAAAACAATACTTTTGTAGGGATCATTTAATGGAGAATAGTATGTCACCGAGTTTAATTTTCTATCTTATTTTTGCTGTCCCTTACATTATCTTTATGTATTGGCTCGTCAAACAGGACAAACATAAATATGCCTGGGGAATAGCAATCATTACTATTGTTGCCCTATTAGCGATTTACGTATCGCAGAAAGCCAGTAAAGTGGCCATGGACAATTATCAACAGCATCAGATCGACTCGAGAGAGATCGAGCGGGAAGAGCGTTTACAAAAACAACAGGATAGCATTAATCATGCTCAACAATAAAAAAGCGGCGAATGCCGCTTTTTTATTGTTCGTTTGTATAATTTCAAATAAGACCTTCTAATTTAAAGAGAAAAGCATATTCCAATGCAATTTCCTTTAAGTAGTCAAATCGACCAGATGCCCCACCGTGGCCATAATCCATATCTGTCTTTAAAAGTAAAACCGTACCTCCGGTTTTAGTTGCCCTAAGTTTAGCCACCCATTTTGCTGGTTCAAAATACTGCACCTGACTGTCGTGAAGCCCAGTTGTGACCAATAAATTGGGGTATTCTTTTGCTTCAATGTTTTCATATGGAGAATAGGCCTTCATATAACTATAAGCTTCCTTTTCATTGGGATTGCCCCATTCATCATATTCATTTGTAGTCAACGGTATAGTATCGTCCAACATGGTATTCACTACATCCACAAACGGTACCTGAGCTATTATGCCATGATATAGCTCGGGCGCAATATTAGCGACTACGCCCATCAGCAAACCTCCTGCACTTCCCCCCTGTGCATAAAGATGTTCGGGTGTACAATAATGTCGATCAATCAGGTATTTACCACAATCCACAAAATCATAAAAGGTATTCATCTTATGCATCATTTTCCCATCTTCATACCACTGCCGCCCCATTTCCTCTCCACCTCTGATATGTGCCAAAGCGTAGATAAATCCACGATCCAACAAACTCAGTCGATTGCTCGAAAAAGTGGGGTCCATCGATGCCCCGTAAGATCCATAGGCATATTGCAACAATGGAGCTGAACCATCAAGTTTGGTTCCTTTTTTATAAACAATAGAGATCGGCACCTGAATACCATCTCTTACCGTTGCAAAAACACGCTCGCTGATATATGCAGCTTGGTCATATCCACCCAAAATCTCCTGTTGCTTTAACAATACTTTCTCCTGCTTAGCCATGTCATATTCATAGACTGAGCTTGGTGTCACTAAAGAAGTATAGCCATATCGCAACTTATCGCTGTTGTATTCAACATTAATAGCCGGATATACCGTGTAGGTAACTTCTCCAAAATCCAAATAGTGCTGTTGCTGACTATTTAAATTATAAATTGCCAATTGAGTCAATCCGTTTTTTCGTTCAGCAATAGCTAGAAAACCCTTAAACTCTTTAATATCGCTGACCAATACATCCGGTCGATGATCGATGAATGTCTGCCAGTTACCGCGCTCTGTACGATCTAAGGGACATTGCATGATTTGAAAATTGATGGCCTCATCATTGGTCAGAATTAAAAAGCGATCGTCCAATGCAATGACCGAATAGAGAACATTGTGTATCCTTGGCTGAAAAACGCGAAATTCCGACTGCGGTAAATCAGCATTCAATATCCAAATTTCTGAAGACAATGTCCCTTCAGAATTGATGATGATATATTTTCCATTTTTGGATTTCCCGACAGCAATATAATTTGTATTATCTTTCTCTTCATACACGGCCACATCCGCTTTTGTATCGCTGCCCAATGTATGTCGCATAATCCTCTCGCTAAGTAAAGTTATAGGATTTTTAGCCGTATAAAACAACGTCAGGTTATCATTTCCCCATATCGCTGCCCCCTCTGTATTCTTTATCTGGTCGTGATAAATTTCTCCGGTCTCAATATTTTTGATAAATATGGTATATTCCCTCCGGGATACGGTATCCACACTAAAGGCAAGCAAACGATTATCCGGACTAACCGAAAATCCCTTTGCCGTATAATATGCATGCCCTTGGGCAAGCTGATCTACATCCAATAGCACTTCTTCTTCGCCCTCAAGCGTACCCTTTTTCCGACAGAATTTAAAATACTGTTTCCCCTCTTCCGTACGGCTATAATAGTAGTAGCCATTTTTGAAATAAGGTACCGACTCGTCTTTTTCCTTAATACGGGACTTCAATTCGTGAAAAAGATCCTCCTGTAGGTCTACTGTATCCTGAAGCATCAAACTGGTGTAATCGTTTTCCTTTTCCAGATAGTCAATAACTTCTTGAGCTTTTTCTCCTTTTTTAAAGTAATCAATCATCCAATAATAATCATCTCGCACAGCATCATCATGTATGTTTCTTACATGAGGGTAAACTGCTGCCATTGGGGCCATTACATTAGGCCAAACTATTTTTTTATTTTGTTGCATTCGCTTTCTTATTCGCTATTTAATATAAACGCTTTCTCATTCTGCTGTCCGGACCATCCCATAAAACAGGAGCCTCCTAGAAAGATTTGAATTTAAGATATTTCGTCAACAGTTTAATAAGAGATATGGATTATAAATACTTTTAATAAAAATTAACAGTTCAGAAGAAGCATTAGCATTATCTTTGCTATTCTGCTATAGTTAGGAATAAATGAGCAGGCACGCTCTTGAAAAAAAATTAAAACACACAGGAGAGAATAACCAGGTGGAATGCGTTCATGGCAATCATTGAAAGCAGACACTTCATTAAGAATTATTTACATATGAATTTAAAAAAATCACTATATCTAATTGCTTTAGGCTCATTGCCACTTATCTCTTTCGGACAATCGGATACCATTCCAGCAAATTGGTTTAATTTGGACTATAAAACGGATGGGGTGATGGGAATCAGTACCGAAAAAACGTATAAAACTTTATTGAAAGGGAGAAAATCCACTCCAGTCATCGTTGGCGTATTGGATGGAGGTGTGGATGTTTATCACGAGGACCTCAAAGATGTCGTGTGGATCAATGTGAAGGATAGTCTTGCAAATGGTATAGATAATGATGGCAATGGCTATATCAATGATAAATATGGCTGGAACTTTATTGGAAACGCCAATGGAGAAGATGTTCAGTTTGACAACCTTGAACTGACAAGACAGCTTAGGATACTGGACGAAAAGTTTGCAAACATCACAGCGGCAACAGAACTCAATGAAGCTGGTCGAAAAGCTTTCGCTAGTTATCAAAAAATGCTTGCCAAATATAAAAACAAGCTAGAAGAAGCTAAAATGGGTCAATTTTCGTACGATGCGCTCAAACGCAACATAGACGCTGTGGTACGTGAAATAGGTAAAAAGCCCGAGGATATCACACAGGAGGACATAGACAATTTCAAAGCGACCACAAATACGCAACGCATCGCACTGGGCTATGCAAAGGATGAAATCCACAACGGCGGCTTTGCCAAATTTTTTGATGATATCACCGAAGGTGCAAAATATTTCAACAATCAAGTTGATTATCATTTAAACAAAGCATACGATTCTCGACCTATTGTTGGCGATAATTATGAAGATGCTTCAGAGCGCCATTATGGCAACGCGGACGTAAAGGGACCAGATGCATTACATGGCAGCCATGTCGCAGGAATTATCGGTGCAAAACGCAATAATAATATCGGTATCAATGGAGTAGCGGATAACGTTAAAATACTCACGGTTAGACTCGTCCCTGATGGTGATGAGCGTGACAAAGACGTCGCAAATGCTATTCGCTACGCTGCAGACAACGGAGCCAAAGTACTGAACATGAGCTTTGGGAAAAGTTATGCCCATAATAAGCAGGCCGTAGACGATGCCATCAGATATGCTGAATCCAAAGATGTATTGATGGTTCATGCCGCAGGAAATGACAGTGAAGATAACGATATAGAACCTAATTTTCCAATGAAGTATTATACGGATGGAAAAGGTGATACCACCGGAGTTGCCAATGCATGGATCACCGTAGGCGCAACCGGTCTTCATTTGGACAATGAACTATTAGCCGATTTTTCCAATTATGGCAAAAAAACGGTCGACGTTTTTGCTCCTGGCGTCCACATCAACTCAACGGTACCAGATTCCAAGTATAAAGAAGAACAGGGCACGAGTATGGCTGCGCCCGTTGTCGCTGGTCTGGCGGCAATGATTCGATCTTATTATCCCAATTTGAGCGCGGTGGAAACCAAACAGATTATTATGGAATCGGTGGAAAAGCCGAACCAACTGGTACAGATAAAGGTTGGTGAAGATGCCACCAAAACGGTTCGATTAGCGGACATCTCGGTCACCGGAGGAATCGTCAATGCTTATAACGCCATTATAAAAGCAGAAGAATATACCAACAAAAAGAAAAAATAAATATTTTCTCGTTTTTTATACCAAAACTATCTTTTGTCCGTTTAATTATTTAACTTACAGAGACAAAACAACAGATGCTTATGGTAGAAAACTTTACCCAATCAGAAAACGAAGTTCAAAATTTGCTAACCCAAAACGAGAAGGTAATGACAGACGAGGACATAGAAAATGAATTGAAACTTCAATTACCAAAAATGTTGCTTCATCCAAGCAAAAGAAGTGTAGAGAATATCCTGGCATATTCGAAACAACTGGAAAAAAGAAAGGCCTAATCTGGGAGATTAGGCCTTATTTTTTAACCTTAATATCGTCTTGATTTATCTATGATCCAAAACAGTTGAGACTTCCCTTCCGTTTTGCACATTAAAATCAGAGTATTCACCATGTAGTAGGTTTCAAAATTTCTTTTTTGATGGAAATTTTGGCTAGTTTTGAACCGATGTTAAAACAAGAACGATACAAGGCTTTCGTAGATTATTTCTCCAAAAATAGTCCTGACGCACAGACAGAACTCAACTATAGTAATCCGTTTGAATTACTGGTGGCTGTTATTTTATCTGCACAATGTACAGATAAAAGGATCAACCAAGTCACGCCCAAATTGTTTGAACGCTACCCTGATGCACACAGTTTGGCAGCTTCTAGTGTAGACGAGGTGTTTAGCTATATACGATCCGTAAGCTATCCAAATAACAAGGCCAAACACCTTGTTGGAATGGCTCAACTACTGATTGAAAAGTTCAACAACATTGTACCCGAAAAAATTGAGGATCTTGTGAAACTTCCGGGTGTAGGTCGAAAAACTGCTAATGTCATTTCATCTGTTGTTTATCATAATCCGGCGATGGCCGTAGATACCCATGTTTTTCGTGTTGCAAATCGTCTTGGGCTAACCTATCGTGCGACAACGCCATTGGCTGTAGAAAAACAGTTGGTAAAAAATCTACCCAAAGATACAATTGCCATTGCTCATCATTGGCTGATCTTACACGGACGTTACATATGTCTGGCCCGAAGACCAATGTGTGAGAAATGCCCTATTACTTATATGTGCAAATACTTTGAAAAAAATCACCATATAAAAAGTGTTTCAGCTATATCAGAAACAAAAAGCTAATTTTTTTAGTGAAAATATTTGGTTTATGATTTTTAATTTTTAATTTTGAGAAATATATACTAAAAATATGAGCAACACAGATAAACTAAAGGCTTTACAGCTGACGTTAGATAAATTGGAGAAGAACTTTGGAAAAGGTTCAATTATGAAGTTAGGGGATACTGCTGTTGAGCCGATCGAAGCTATTTCTACAGGATCTCTAGGCTTGGATATCGCCTTAGGCATTGGCGGTGTACCAAAAGGCCGTATCATTGAAATATACGGACCTGAATCTTCGGGTAAAACTACCTTAGCAACTCACATTGTTGCAGAGGCACAAAAAAAAGGCGGTATTGCAGCAATCATTGATGCTGAACATGCTTTTGATAAATATTACGCTCAAAAATTAGGCGTAGATGTAGAAAATTTATTGATTTCTCAACCGGATAATGGTGAGCAAGGTTTAGAAATTGCTGATAACCTAATCCGTTCTGGTGCAATCGACGTTATTGTCATTGACTCCGTTGCGGCTTTGGTACCAAAAGGCGAGATCGAAGGCGAAATGGGCGATTCTAAAATGGGGCTTCAAGCTCGTTTGATGTCTCAGGCTTTACGTAAGTTAACAGGTACAATTTCAAAAACAAACTGTTGTTGTATTTTCATCAACCAATTGCGTGAAAAAATTGGTGTCATGTTTGGTAACCCAGAAACAACAACTGGTGGTAATGCCTTAAAATTTTACGCTTCTGTACGTTTAGATATCCGTCGTACATCACAAATCAAAGATTCTGATGAAGTATCGGGTAACCGCGTAAAAGTGAAGATTGTAAAAAATAAAGTAGCCCCTCCGTTCCGCATAGCGGAATTTGATATCATCTTTGGTGAAGGTATCTCTAAAGTAGGTGAAATCATTGATCTAGGTGTTGAATATGGTATTATTAAAAAAGCAGGCTCCTGGTTTAGCTATGGTGAGACCAAATTAGGACAAGGTCGAGACGCTGTTAAAGCCTTATTATTCGACAATCCAGATTTAATGGACGAACTTGAAGCTAAAATCCGCGCTGAAGTGACAGGAGAAGATCCAATGCTTAACACCGAGGAAAACGAAGACTAGTTCCTGTAAAAATTAGTATAATGTAGGTAGCCATCCTGTTTAGGATGGCTATTTTTTTGCGAAAGTTCAAGTGCTTAGATGATTATTTTGTTACATGTCCAAAGTTTTCAATTTGTACTCATAGATTTTATTAATTTTAGAAAGGCGAATTAAAAACGCCTGACATCCAAATGCTAAACTTAATATAAACAATGAATCGTAAACTAATTCTATTCCTTCTAATACTGCTAAGCTCAGTATTCCATCTACATGCACAAACAATACGCGTACTCTCGTTCAATATCCATCATGGAAACCCACCCACTGAAAAAGAATCTATTATCAATCTTGACACGGTTGCCAAGATTATTAAAAATTCCAAAGCTGACATTGTAGGTCTTCAGGAAATCGATGTTAATCTCGGTAGATCATATTTTGAAAATCAAGCCAAGAAATTAGCCGAATTAACAGGCATGCACTATATATTTTCCAAAGGAATAGACTTGGATAAAGGTGAATATGGCACCGCCATATTGTCAAAAAATCCGATTGAACGTGTAGAAAAACACCTTCTACCCTCACCTGTGGAAAGCGAAACACGTAGTTTATCTGTAATCGAAGTCACTATTCACAAAAAGAAACTCTTATTTGCGAATACACACCTTGACCTGAAAGACAAAAACAAAATCGAACAGGCAAAATTTATCACCAATCGCTTCAAAAACGAAAAGTTACCCACCATCCTTGTCGGTGATTTGAACTCCGAGCCCAATGATCCAGCGATTATTGAACTTAGCAAAATATTCACAAAAAGCAGTATTGCCAATGGATTTACGTTTCCTCAAGATAAACCCACTACTGAAATTGATTATATCATGATCAATAAAACAGTTGCCGCAAGGTTTTCTAACCATCGAATTTTGGACGAGAAATACGCTAGTGATCATCGTCCATTATATGTCGAGATAAATATTAAATAACCACTTGTGACCTTTAAATATGAATTTTAACAGAAGAAGATTTTTAGAAGTCCTGGCGCTGGCTGGGATTACATTACCGAATATAAGCGTCGCGCAAGAAAAAGAAGCAAATGAGGCAGAAGGCGAGTTCAGTTTTCTCGTACCTGCCTATCTACAGAATCAAACGGAAACAGGCGTCAGTATTTTTACAATTTTGAGCAAAGAGGCTTTTGCTTGGCTCGAGATTCTCGATAACGCAGGAAATGTCCATAAAAAAATCTACCAATCCGAAGATGGGATGATCAACGCCAATACTGACTTTTTTCATTTTACAATTGAGGACGCGCCGCGCTCATTTCGCTATCGCATCAAGGCGAAGGAAGTCCAAAAATTCGATCCTTATAAAATTGTATATGGCCAAGAAATAGAAACACCTATTTTTGAGGCTAAATTAGCCAAGAGCGATCAAGAGCAGATTCGCTGTCTTGTATATAACGATGTACATGAGGAAAAGAGCAGTTATCATGACCTTATCCCAAATCAGGATATCGCGCCTTACGATTTCTTTGTGATAAATGGAGACTCATTTCATTATGTCACCAATCAGCAAGATATCACAGAGAAATTGCTAAAGCCAATTGAATTTTTTGCGACAAGCAAACCATTCATCATGAATCGAGGAAACCATGAGACAAGGGGATCTTTCGCACGTAATTTCAAACGATATTTTGGTTATCCGGACAACAAGTATTACCAAGCCTTTAAAAGAGGGCCTATTTTTTGGATCATGCTAGACAGTGGCGAAGACAAGCCTGACAATCATGAGGTATACGCCGGAACAGTCGATTACGATAACTACAGAAAAGAACAGGCTCAATGGCTGAAACAGGTCCTCCAATCCAAAGAAAGAAAGCGTGCTCAACATACTGTTGTCATTAGCCATATTCCAATTTTTCATTCGGACGACTGGCATGGCACCCTGGATAACAGAGCATGTTTCCATCCCTTGTTTCAGAAATATAAAATTGATGCCATGATCTCGGGCCACACCCATCAATATGGATACTATTCAGCAGATAAAGACCACAATTACCCTGTCTTTATAGGTGGTGGTCCAAAAGCGGGGAAAAGAACCATCATCGATGTGGCCGGGAACAACAAGTCATTGAATATTCGGATGACTAGAGACGACGGAACAGAATTGGGATTATTTAAAAAATAGAAAAAGGCGCTTTATAAGCGCCTTTTTCTATTTTAACAAAGCTGTTATGCTAGCTTCTTTATTCTCCCTTTTCCAAGAAAGGATATCTATAATCTGTATCTGGATTAAACGTCTCTTTAATTGTACGAGGAGATACCCAACGAAGCAAATTGATCATTGATCCTGCTTTGTCGTTTGTACCCGAACCTCTAGCACCACCAAACGGTTGTTGACCTACGACAGCACCTGTACACTTATCATTCACATAGAAGTTACCCGCAGCATGTCTCAATTTATCTGTTGCTAAATTAATGGCATAACGATCTTGCGCAATGATTGATCCTGTCAAGGCATAAATAGATGTTGTATCAACAATAGCTAACGTTTCTTCAAACTTAGCATCCTCGTAAACATATACCGTCAGCACAGGTCCGAACAATTCCTCAACCATGGTCTCGTAATCTGGTTTTGAAGCCTCAATGATTGTTGGATGGATGAAATATCCTTTAGATTTATCGTATGTACCACCAACTACAATTTCTGCTTCATTAGATTCTTTAGCTCTGTCGATATACTTCGCTAATTTATCAAACGACTTCTCATCAATGACAGCATTGAAAAAGTTCGTGAAATCCTCTGTTCCGCCGATTGTAAAAGATTTTACGTCATTCGTCATAGATTCTTTCAATGCTGGCCACAATGATTTAGGAATATATGCACGTGAGGCAGCAGAACATTTCTGGCCTTGGTATTCAAAAGCACCACGAACTAAAGCTGTATTCGCAACCTTCAAATCAGCCGAAGGGTGTACAACGATAAAATCCTTACCACCAGTCTCACCAACAATACGTGGATATGTTTTATAACGGTAGATATTGTTACCGATCGTTTTCCAAATGTCTTGGAATACTCCTGTTGAGCCAGTGAAATGGATACCTGCGAAATCTGGGTGTTGGAAAATCACATCACCTGCATCAGGACCTGAAACATACACCAAGTTGATTACACCATCCGGAAGACCAGCTTCACGGAAAATTTTCATCAATACATTTGCTGAATAGATTTGGGTATTGGATGGTTTCCATACAACAACATTACCCATCATTGCAACACACGACGGTAAATTACCCGCAATAGCTGTAAAATTAAATGGAGTCAATGCAAATACAAAACCTTCAAGAGGACGTTGTTCTACACGGTTCCAAACACCTTTACCTGATATAGGAGGTTGTTGCTTATAGATTTCGCTCATGTACTGTACATTGAAACGCAAGAAATCCACAATCTCACATGCCGAATCAATTTCTGCCTGATAGGGGTTCTTCGATTGCCCCAACATTGTAGCAGCATTCAACTCATAACGGTATTTTCCCGAAATTAATTCAGCAGCTTTTAAAAAGATTGCAGCACGATCCTCCCAAGTAAGATTTTCCCAATCCTTTTTTGCCGCCAAAGCAGCATTGATTGCATCTGTTACGTGAGATTTATCGCCTTGATTGTATTGACCTAAAATATGTTGGTGGTCATGTGGAGGAGCTAGGTTTACTTTTTTAGAAGTAGTGATTTCTTTACCACCAATATACATTGGGATATCGATTTGTTTCGAACGTGCCTCATCAATTGCTGCTTTCAACAATTTACGTTCTTTCGTTCCGACAGCGTAAGTATACACCGGTTCATTGGTAGGAACAGGAACTGTAAAAAATCCTTTAGACATATTACAATTATTAATTATTCATCCAAAAAATGCTATCAATGAATCATGAAGCTATCAAGTTTGTTCGTTCCATTATTTGCATGAGAAACCATGGTTTCAACTTGTTAGCATGATACTAAATAGCGTTAATAGAAGTAAAATTACCTCAAATTTTATGAATACCCAAAGTTACTGTCCCTCTTTGAGCACCTTGGAAAAGATACGTTTAAATTTTTCCAATTTCGGTTTAATCACCAATTGGCAGTATGGTTCTTTCCCATTTAATCTGTAATAATCTTGATGATAGTCTTCTGCAGGATAAAAGACTGTTGCCGGAACTACTTCGGTTACAATAGGTTTATTGAAAACATGCTCTTTTTCTAACGCCGAAAGATAATACTGCGTCTTGTCAAGCTGCTCTTTATCGTGCACAAAAATAGCCGAGCGATATTGGGTGCCGATATCATTCCCCTGGCGATTGAGCTCTGTTGGATCATGTGCGACAAAGAAGGCCTCCAATAGTTTGTCGTAGCTGATCACTTTTGGATCAAAAATAATATTGGTTGCTTCCGCATGCCCTGTGCTCCCTGTACAAACCTGCGTATAACTTGGATTTGCTACCCATCCGCCAGTATATCCTGAAACAACATGTACAACCCCCTTTAACTCTTTGAATTGTGCCTCAGTACACCAAAAACAACCTGCCGCAAATGTCGCTGTATCCAAACTTGCCGTATTTTTTGCCGGTAACTTCGAGAAATCAGTTTTTTTTGCCTGCTGTCCCTGGCAGGAGCCTAAAATAAAAAGTGCTGCTAATAGCATTAAAATATTTTTCATCAGTAGCGGGTATGATCGTGGAGTTAACTATTATACTGTAGTGTTCTACTATGGTCTTATAAACAAATACAACTGAGGTTTTGTTTATAAAATAGAAAAGCGACAATAAATTAGTATTGTCGCTTTTCTATGGTTCTATCAAATGTTCAATTATTTTGCTGCAGCATAGTTTTGTGCTACGGCATCCCAATTGATAACATTAAAAATTTCTTCTAAATACGCCGGACGCTTATTTTGGAATTTCAAGTAATAAGCGTGCTCCCAAACATCGATACCTAAAATAGGATTTCCTTTTACTTCAGCAACATCCATCAAAGGATTGTCTTGGTTTGGTGTAGAAGTTACGGCTAATTTACCATCAGCACCAACGATTAACCACGCCCATCCTGAACCAAAACGAGTTGCACCAGCTGCTTGAAGTTGCTTTTTCAACTCATCAAATGAACCAAATGTTGCATTGATTGCTTCGGCTAATTCACCTGTTGGAGCTCCACCAGCATTTGGGCCTAAAACTTTCCAAAACAAAGAGTGATTGTAATGACCACCACCGTTGTTACGTACTGCTGCAGAATATTTACTTACATTTTTAATGATATCCAATAACGATAAGTTCTCAGCGTCTGTACCTGCGATTGCTTTATTTAAGTTATCCACATATGCCTGATGGTGTCTGTCATGGTGGATTTCCATTGTAGTTTTGTCAATATGTGGTTCCAATGCGTCGGCTGCGTATGGTAACGCTTCTAATTCAAATGCCATATCTATTTTAATTTAAATGTTTATTACTTCGTTTATACATACAAATATAACACAATATACACGGTTATGTTTTTATGTGTTACACTAAATCCATTATTTCCTTACCGTTTTTGACGAAAAAATGATTTTACCAAATCAGCACATTCTTCCTGCAAAATACCATGTGTAATGACTGTTTTGGGATGTAATATTTTATCGTGAAAATGAGAATAGCCACGCTTTTCATCTTTGGCGCCATAGACTATTTTACCAATATGTGTCCAATAGGCCGCTCCGGCACACATAATACAAGGTTCTATGGTAACGTATAATGTACATTCATCCAGGTATTTGCCTCCAAGGTAATTAGCAGCTGCTGTAAAAGCCTGCATCTCAGCATGAGCTGTCACATCATTCAATCGCTGCGTCAAATTATGACCTTTCCCTATAACACGTCCTCGATGAACAATAACTGCTCCAATAGGTACCTCCCCCTCTTCGTATGCAACCTTAGCTTCGTTCAATGCCATACGCATGAACGACTCGTCACTATCGATGAGTTGTGTTCCTTCAAAATCTATAAATGTCATGGTACAAACTTAACTAAGTTTAGATCCATTTGGTAATTTTTTGTCGACGGATGTCAAAATAATATCGCCATTTTCGTCGGCAAATCCGGTCACGAGACACTCCGAAAAGAAATTAGCGATCTGCTTTTTGGGAAAGTTCACAACTGCGACCACTTGCTTTCCAATCAACTCTTCTTTGTTATAGTGTACTGTAATCTGGGCACTACTTTGTAAAATACCAATTTCATCTCCAAAATCAAGTTTCAATTGATAGGCTGGCTTTTTAGCTTTCGGAAAGTCCTTTACTTCTAAAATAGTTCCTACCCGTAAATCCACTTTCTCAAAATCGGTCCAACTAATGGCATCACTCATAATCGGTTGCTACTAATATCCTGGATCTCTTTACCTATCGTAAATAAAACATAGGAAGGTTTACGGCCCAAACGAGAAGACAATCGATCAATCAGTTTATCCTCCTCTCCAGCTTTAAAAGCTAAATCTTCATCACTTAAGTGGTTGTACTTGCGACGGAGTTTTTCTTTGGCTACTTGCCACTGTTCTTCGTTAATTTTCAGCATAACTCAGATTTAGGTATAAAATTTGTATATCTTTACTGAACTGTAAAAGTTTGTTTAAAGATACAATATATACATAAATAAAAGATTATGAAAAAGATTTTACCAGCATTACTTTTGATTTGTGGTAGCATAGCAACGGCACAGGCGCAGCTTTTGCCGGGTTTTGAGGTGGGTGTAAAAGGAGGTTTGAACTTCTCCAAACTTAAAAGCGATGGCAAATATTTCAATTCCGACACGAAAGCAGGCTACCAAGCTGGTCTTTATGGACGTGTTGGTGTTTTGGGATTCCATATTCAACCTGAGGTGTACTTAACAGGTAAAAACACAACAGTGAAAGCTGAAAATGGGGAATCTACAGATGTTAAATTTACAACAGTTGATGTTCCAGTATTATTGGGCAAACGTTTTGGCTTAGGTCCGATTGGCGCGAGAATTCAAACTGGCCCAATATTTTCGTTTAAAGTAGATGATAAGCAAGATAAAGTCATCGACCAATTGAATCCCAATAACTACAAAAAAAGTGGTACAGCTTGGGCATTTGGCGTAGGAGCTGACATTTCAAGTTTACGTGTCGATGTTAGATACGAAATGGGCTTAAACAAAGTAAATAACGAGAGTCAGGCAAATCCAAAAATCAATATGTGGAGTATCGGGTTAGGCTATAGATTATTCAGTATTCTATAGTTCGTCCAACCTTGTTTATATGCAATTGAAAAGTCCGTTTTTATTCAAAACGGACTTTTTAATTGTATAGACTTTAGAACCGTTCTAAATTATTGCTTTTTCTTGTCAAAATGGTATCATATTTAATAGCAAATAGTAGATTTGCCTAATTCAAATTAAATTACAAGGATAATGAGTAAATCAAAGCCAGTTTTCAGTTCTTCGATTGGGAAGAAGCTAATCATGAGCTTAACAGGAATCTTCCTATGTTTATTCCTAGTTGTTCACTTGGTTGGTAACTTGCAATTATTTAAAGATGATGCGGGTCTAGCGTTCAACAAGTACGCCTATTTTATGACTCACTTTACACCAATCAAAGTTGTTTCTTACTTATTGTATGCTTCGGTCATTGTTCACGTCATCTACGCTATTACATTGTCGATGAAAAACAAGGCCGCTCGTCCTATTGGTTATGCCAAATATGATGGTCAAGCAAACAGCAAGTGGAATTCACGCAACATGGGTATCTTAGGTACTGTCATTTTAGTATTCTTAGCTACGCACATGTCTAATTTTTGGTGGAAGTTTCACAATGATGAAGTGCCGTACATCGAATACCGTACTGATTTGGCAACTGGACAAACCACAGCGAGAGAACTTCAAGCTTCTGAATTCCACGACTACCAAGAAACGGTAGAAAACAATGTTCAAATCTTAAAAGCGAGAGATTTGTACAAGCAAGTTGACTTTGCATTCCAAAATATTGCATTGGTCGCATTGTATGTTATTGCGATGGCAGCATTGGCATTCCACTTAATTCATGGTTTCCAATCTGCATTCCAAACTTTAGGTTTTAACCACAGAAGATATATTGGAATCATCAGAGTAATAGGTGTTTGGGTATTTGGAGTTTTAATCCCAATTGGCTTTGTATTAATGCCATTGTTTTTCTTCTTTAAATAATTCAGAATCTTTTAAGATAGAGCAGCAGCTCTATTCATTAATATAAAATTAAGAGATATGTTAGATTCAAAAGTACCAGCGGGCCCATTAGCCCAAAAGTGGTCAAATCATAAATTTAATCTTAAGTTGGTTAACCCTGCTAACAAACGTAAATTTACCGTTATTGTTGTTGGTACAGGTCTTGCTGGTGCATCTGCAGCAGCGTCTTTAGCTGAATTAGGATATAATGTAATTACATTCTGTTATCAAGATTCACCTCGTCGTGCGCACTCTATTGCAGCACAAGGTGGTATCAATGCAGCAAAGAGCTACCAAAATGACGGTGACTCTGTTTTCCGTTTATTCTACGATACAATCAAAGGTGGTGACTACCGCTCACGTGAGGCAAACGTTTACCGTTTGGCTGAGGTATCTGTCAACATCATTGACCAATGTGTTGCTCAAGGTGTTCCTTTTGCGCGTGAATACGGAGGTCTATTAGACAACCGTTCTTTCGGTGGTGCGCAAGTTAGCCGTACGTTCTATGCACGTGGTCAAACGGGACAACAATTGTTGTTGGGCGCTTATTCAGCGTTAAACCGTCAAATCAAAAAAGGGAAAGTAAAATCGTATACGCGTCATGAGATGTTAGACTTAGTTATGATCGATGGTCATGCTAAAGGTATCGTCACTCGTGACTTGGTTTCAGGTAAAATCGAAACGCATGCTGCACATGCAGTATTGATGTGTACTGGTGGTTACGGTAACGTATTCTTCTTGTCGACAAATGCAATGGGATGTAACGTTACAGCAGCTTGGAGAGCGCACAAACGTGGTGCTTACTTTGCAAACCCTTGTTATACGCAAATTCACCCAACTTGTATCCCGGTAACAGGTGATCACCAATCTAAATTGACATTGATGTCAGAGTCTCTACGTAATGACGGCCGTGTATGGGTTCCTAAAACTCAAGAAATGGCTGAAAGATTGCGTAAAGGTGAGATCAAAGCCAATGACATCAAAGAAGACGACAGAGATTATTTCTTGGAGCGTAAATATCCTTCATTCGGTAACTTGGTACCACGTGACGTGGCATCTCGTAATGCAAAAGAAGCTGTTGATGATGGTCGTGGTGTTGGTAAAACTGGTTTTGCGGTATTCTTGGATTTTAAAGAAGCTATCGGTCGTCTAGGCGAAGATGCTGTACGTGCTAAATATGGTAACTTATTTGACATGTACTACCAAATCACGGACGAGAACCCTTACAAACAACCAATGCGTATCTATCCAGCTGTTCACTATACAATGGGTGGCGTATGGGTTGATTACAACTTGATGACTACAATCCCAGGTTTGTATGCATTGGGTGAGTGTAACTTCTCTGACCACGGCGCAAACCGCTTAGGTGCTTCGGCATTGATGCAAGGTCTTGCCGATGGTTATTTCGTAATTCCTTACACTGTGGGTGATTACTTAGCTAAATTAGGTTCATTCGCACCAGTAGATCACAACCATCCGGCATTCGAATCTACACGTAAGGAAGTTGAAGACAAAATCAACAAATTGTTGTCTTTAAACGGTACTGAAACGGTTGATGATATCCACAAAAAACTAGGTCTCATCATGTGGGAATACTGTGGTATGGCTCGTACTGCTGAAGGCTTAAAGAAAGCACAAGGTTTGATCCAAGAGTTGAAAAAAGAATTCTGGACAAACGTTAGAGTCCTTGGAGAGAATGAAGAATTAAATCTTTCTTTAGAAAAAGCTGGTCGCGTAGCTGACTTCTTAGAATTAGGTGAGTTAATGGTAGTCGATGCATTGCAACGCGCGGAGTCTTGTGGTGGTCACTTCCGTTTAGAAAGCCAAACTGAAGAAGGTGAAGCAAAACGTAACGATGATGAATTCGCCTATGTATCTGCTTGGGAATACAAAGGAGACAATGTACCTGAGGAATTACACAAGGAAGACTTGGTATTCGAGAACGTTCAGTTAACACAAAGAAGTTATAAATAAGAAGGAAAATTATCATGGCACAACATATGAATTTAACGCTGAAAGTTTGGCGTCAAAAAAATGATAAAGATAAAGGTCAATTTGTAACTTATCAGGCAAACGATATCGCTGATGATATGTCTTTCTTAGAGATGCTTGATATTGTCAATGAAGAATTGACTCGTAAAGGAGAAGATCCTATATATTTCGATCACGACTGTCGTGAAGGTATCTGCGGGATGTGTTCATTAGTCATCAACGGTCGCCCTCACGGTCCTAAAGAAGGTACAACAACATGTCAATTGCACATGCGTAGCTTCCACGATGGACAGACTATCGTGATTGAACCTTGGAGAGCTGCTGCATTCCCTGTATTGAAAGACCTTGCAACAGACCGTACGGCTTTTGACCGCATTCAACAAGCTGGTGGATATGTAAATGTTAATACAGGTGGTGTTCCTGATGCCAATGTTATTCCGATTCCTAAACGTATCGCTGACGAAGCATTTGAATCGGCTACATGTATCGGTTGTGGTGCTTGTGTTGCAGCATGCAAAAATGCTTCTGCAATGTTATTTGTGTCTGCAAAAGTATCTCAATTTGCCTTATTACCTCAAGGCCAAACTGAGCGTTACGAACGTGCACAGGCAATGGTAGATCAAATGGATGCTGAAGGTTTCGGTAACTGTACCAATACAGGTGCTTGCGAAGCAGAATGTCCTGTAGGAATCAAATTAACAAACATTGCTCGCTTAAACCGTGAGTACTTGACTGCTAAAATCTTCAGACAAGAAGAACCGCACGCTTAATAAGCAATTAAAATCCTTCGTGTTTTCGATAGCGTTAACAAAGCTTAAGAAACCGATTGAAGATTCTTTCTAGCCAATTAAAATAGGCTATTCAGAAAATAATATAAAAGTCCTTGCCCTAAGAAAGCAAGGACTTTTTTTTATATTTACAATAATGTAAATTGACGAACGTGAATTCTGGTATAAAAATTCGATTACTCCTACTTATCTTGACTTTATGCTTTATAGGAACAGCTATCACCATTAAAGAATCTGTTACCAATAAGGAAATACTGGACATTGATACAAAATCACTCAATGATTATATCGCTCAACAAGAGAAAAAAGTCGACCGAATTTTTAATGATTCACTCCTGCTCAAAACATTTAAAAACTACGATCAGTACCCAATAGCAGTTTATCAGGCATTTGAAAAGTTCAAAACCAATGAGAAGGTTTATTTATTTCTCTTTAAGGACCATGAACCGAAGATGTGGAGCACGCATTTATTTGTGCCAATTACAGATCAGGGATTTCCGGAAAAATCCAATTTTATTCAGGATGATAACCGTTCTTACGTTGTTCGAAAAAAAACAATTGGCAATATCAGTATACTCGCCTATATTATTGTAAAAGGCTATACAAATAACAACAACCCCTATTTAAATAGCTCATTGCGGAGGAACTTCTTCGACTCTCGAAATATCGACATTGCCTCCTATACAGACACGGTCACCATTAAAAATATCTATAGCAATGAAGGGTCTTATCTATTCTCTGTTAAGCTAAAAGACGGAGAGCATGAAAATGCCTATACGATTTTGCAATTCTTCTGTTGGCTACTTGCCTGGATCGCATTACTGATCTTCTTCAATAGTCTCTGCCTACATATGGCCAAGACAGGAAGGGCCTGGTGGTCTGCATTACTGCTATTATCGGTATTTAGCCTCGTCAAATTTGCCGATCTTAAATGGAATCTGCTGTCCGAAAACGCGACATTTTCAATTTTCGATTCGCGCAATTACGCTTACAATCGCTTCTTCCCCAATATATGGTCCGTGATGTCCACCACCATATTGGTGTTATGGTTGATTCTATTTATCTATTCAATTCGCAAAGAGCTCAATTTCGACAAGATAAAGAACATCCGGTTCTTCAGAATTCCTATCGCAATCGGATTTATTCTAAGTATATACCTGTCGTTCGGTCTATTGTATGACATCGCTGGTACCCTGATTACGCACTCTAACAACATCTATTTTGATTTCACAAAACTTGTCGATTTACATTTCCTAAGTTGGGTAGATTTAGGCATTGTTGGCATGGGTATTTTGGCCTTGAGCATCTACATTGATCTTGTCCTATTTTTTCTTAAAAAATTAGAGTTAAAACCGACGCAGCTACTCAACATTCAACTGGCATGTGTCATTTTTGTCATCCTGATCATTTCCTTTTATATTGAGAAAAATAGCCTGGTCAATTTGTTACTTGCACTGATCATCCTGATTAAATCATTTGGCGAGAAGTATTTCGACCGACATATATTAACAAATTATATCGCCGTACTGATACTTTGGGCAATCATAAGTGCAATCACGCACGCTCGTTTCTATCAGGAACGGAACTTAATTGACATGAAGATCTTATTGAGTAACCTACAATCAGAAGATGATGTCAATGCTGTTTCATTGTTCTCCGATATTGAAAGTAGCCTAGCAAACGATCAAGAATTAAAACACCTATTTAATATCAGTCTCCCCTATACCAATACTGAGGGGATCAACGATTTCATCAAGAAAAAGTACTTTAGTGGCTATCTTTCCAAATATGAGTTCAAAGCATATTATTATGATCAGAATAATATTCCGCTCAATCCAGCCAGTCAGAATAAGATCAATGAATATCGAGAAAAAGTAATCAACAAGTCGATAAAAGTCACGCAGAACTTTTACCGTTCCAGTGCGGAATTAGGTACGCATGAATACTTCTCCATCATCCCTGTCACCATTGACCAAAATAGAATTGTCAATGTTATCGTCAATCTTTCCAATAAAGATTTTAGCTATACGGTTCCCTATCCCGAAATCCTTACCGATATGCGGATTAACAATTCGCAATATTATAATAAAGGAGATTATTCGATAGCCCTCTATAAAGGCGGCTCCTTAATAACACAGTTTGGGAAATATACTTACGAGAACAATTTGAGGGGGCTGAAAGGTGTTCCAGGGGAATATATTCAAGTACTCGACCGAGATGCATACCTACATATGGCTTATGTTGCCAATAAATTCTCTACATACGTTATCAGTAAACAAAAACCTTCTTTTTGGGATTATCTAGCGACGACTTCATTTCTGTTCTTGGTATTTTTTATGATTTTCATGCTTTTCCATTTCATAAAATCACTCTATATCTTTCTTAAAAATACCAAGCTAACTTTCCGTAATTTAAAGTATCAGTTCTACAAAATAGTAAATAAAATACAGTACTCTACACGTATTCAGACTTCCATCATCTCATCGGTAATTCTGGCTATTCTTATTTCAGCGGTAATTTCATATATAAGTATCAACAAGCAGCTTTATAATAACAATAAAGCAAGTAAAGAGCGCTTTATTATCGAGCTGGGTAAACGGATGGAAAATATGTTGACCTACACAGATGAAACATCCACCGAAACGCAGCTGATTAGTATTCTCAAGACATTATCCGAAACAATTTCCAAAGACTTCAATCTTTATTCCAAATCAGGCAGGTTACTTTACAGTTCGCAGCGTAGAATCTACGATCTGGAGCTTTTCTCTACTTTCATTAATCCGGCTGCACTGAAAAATCTTTCCATCTTAAAAAAATCGGAGACAATTGAAGATGAGCGTATTGGCACTTTCCAATTTGAGACCAGCTACGCCACCATCAGGGATAAAAACTATAATACACTGGCTTATATAGGTATACCAAACTTCTCACTTCAGAAGGAAGAAAATATCAATAAGAATCTTCTTTTAAATACCATAGTGAACATTTATTCGCTGATTATTATAGGCTTTGGATTTTATGCGACGTTTGTGGCCAACAGTGTCACCAATCCATTGAGCATCATCAGTAAGAAGATTTCACAACTACGCCTGGGGCAGCCCAACGAGCCTCTGTTTTGGCAACGAAATGATGAAATAGGTACATTGATCAAAGAATATAATCTTATGATCATAAAGCTGGAGGACTATGCTAATAAGATCAAAGATACCGAGCGAGAATCAACTTGGCGTGAGATGGCTCAACAGATTGCCCATGAAATCAAAAATCCGTTGACACCAATGAAATTAGGCATTCAGCAACTCCGTAGATCTTACAAAGACGAGGACCCTAAATTTCCGGATCGCTTCAATAAATTCTCCACTTCATTCATCGAACAAATCGATGCATTGACGCATATTGCCTCAGAATTTTCACATTTTGCAAAATTCCCAAATACGGTAATGGAAAACATCAATATTGTAGAGAAAGTAACAAAGTCCATTTCCTTGTACAACAATACACCAAATGTAAGTATTCGTCTCATTAACAATGCGGATCACAGAACCCTTATCGTTAAAGCAGATGGTAATGAGCTATTAAGAACCTTCAATAATTTGATAAAAAATGCGATTGAGGGCGGTTATGGACGAAAAAACATGAAGATCGAGATTTCCATTGAACGCTACTCAGACAAATTTGTCAAGATAGATATCAAAGACAACGGTTATGGGATTCCCAAAGAGATGCAGGATAAAATTTTCCAGATTAATTTCACGACAAAGAGTTCCGGAAACGGTTTAGGACTAGTTCTTGTCAAAAAGACAATTGAAGCCTGTAACGGGCAAATCTATTTTGAGACTGTAGAAGGCGAAGGTACAACGTTTCATATACTGCTTCCTTTGCAACAGATAGAATCTTAAATCAACTGTAATCAGACATCCAAGAAAGCGGATAGGATACTGCACCCAAAGCATCTAAATAATAAGATGAGCCGTTCCAAGTACATAAATAAGAGGCTACCACATTCAAGTAATGTAAATAAAACTAGGGCGTTCAGTTAGGCTCCTTATATCTCAAACATTGATTACATAAAACTGAACGATAAATGGGAATAGTCCTATTCTTACGACGTTCCAAGGATCAGCCTAACACAAACAGCGTACTATTAAACAAAAAAGCTCTTNNAAGAGCTTTTTTGTTTAATAGTTCATTTATTTTTAACGTAACACAACCGTAGATCGTCCCATGATTGCATTATCTTCATATAGCAAAACCGTATAGGCCCCTTTTGAGAACCCCTCTTCTGCTGCCCAATAGACGATATAATCTTCACCTTTGTTGGTAAATAAAATATTGTGTTTAAAGGTATATTGCAATTTCTCTCCATGTACATAGAAAATATTATCACCTTGCACGACCAGATTTCCCTGTGGATCGATAATTCTGACATATATATCACGTTCTCCACTTTTAGCTAACGGATTATCAGCAACGGTAAAGTTGATTTTTAACTTATCGATTTTTTTAGCACGTTCTTCTACGACTTCCTTTCCATTCTTTTTGACTTCAAGTCCATTTATACTGATACTTGAAACCTTCAATGCTGAAGCAGTTGCAACTTTCTCTTTCAGGTCCGAATTTGATGTAACTAAAGAAGTAATTTGTTTTTCTTTTTCAACTACAGATTCGCTCAAATTGGAGTTTTGCTTCGATAAAATTTGATTTTCCTGAATCAGCCGTTGCACATTTACACGATAAGTATCCACCTGCTTCTTAAGCTGATTGATCTTGTGCTGTGCATCATCAATATCTTTTGGAGTAATACTTTTATTTTCAAGCTTTTTACGAAGTACTGCGATCTCCGCCCTAGAATCATCCTTCTGCACAGTCATCTCTGGCGTCAATTGGACATTTTCTACATCAATTTTATCCAATTCAGCTTCAATACGATCGATTTGTACCTGCAGATTTTCTTTTTCTACTGTAAGTGTATAGACCTTTTCACCATTGGTCTTAAACTTGACATAAAAATATATGTTTGTTGCAAGTAATGCTGCTATCGCAATGATAAAGAAGTAAATCTTCGAAGAATCTTTCTTCTTTTCTTCTTCTTTCTTACTCGAAACAACTTCTGAATTTATCATAATATACTGTCATTTTCATAGGTATAAATCTATAAATTTATACTATTGAATGTTTAAACAAAAATTATTCCAGTTTTATTTTTTTTTACCAATTATGAATTATTCAAAATAATTCAAGGTTTCAAATCCGCCTTGTTTTAAGTATTCTTCCTTTCTCATCAGATGAAGATCGGATTGTACCATGTCTGTTACCAACATCTGAAGATCATATTTTGGCGTCCATCCAAGTTTTGTATTTGCTTTTGTCGGATCACCAATAAGTAAATCGACTTCAGTTGGCCTATAATATGCCGGATCAACTTTGACAACAGTCTGACCGAATTTAATCAGCGACTTATCAATATTTAACTGAGCTAAGCGTTCCTCGTCAATATCGATAATTACCCCCTTCTCCTGCTCTCCCTTGCCACTGAACTCAATTTCAATTCCCAATTCTGCAAAAGCCATGCGAACAAAATCCCTAACAGTTGTTGTCACACCTGTAGCAATCACAAAATCTTCTGCGGTTTCTTGTTGTAGAATCAACCACATTGCTTCTACATAATCTTTGGCATGCCCCCAGTCACGTTGTGCGGACAGATTACCAAGATATAATTTATCTTGCAGCCCTAGCGCGATTTTTGCCACAGCCCTGGTAATTTTACGTGTCACAAAAGTTTCTCCTCTTACAGGGCTCTCGTGATTAAATAAAATACCATTACAGGCATACATCTTATAAGCTTCACGGTAATTTACAGTAATCCAATAACCGTACATTTTTGCTACAGCATACGGACTTCGTGGATAAAAGGGTGTTGTTTCACTTTGTGGAACCGCTTGCACCAATCCATACAATTCGGAAGTGGAAGCCTGATAAATACGGGTTTTTTCGATCATTCCCAATAATCTGACCGCCTCAAGAATCCGCAATGTACCGATACCATCTGCATTAGCAGTATATTCTGGCGTATCAAAACTAACCTTTACGTGAGATTGTGCCGCAAGATTGTAAATCTCGTCAGGCTGTGTTTCTTGTATAATACGAATCAAATTGGTTGAATCCGTCAAATCACCAAAATGCAATGTGAAATTTCGATTGTCGAGATGAGGATCTTGATAAAGATGGTCAATACGATCAGTATTGAATAAAGAGCTGCGGCGTTTTAAACCGTGTACTTTGTATCCTTTCTTCAATAGGAATTCTGCTAGATAGGCACCATCTTGTCCTGTTATACCTGTTATTAAAGCAGTTTTCGTGTTTTGTTCAGCCATGTTTCTCTCTAGATTAAGCAATACCTGACGAAATCGTTAGATATTTATCCCATATCCATACATACAATTAGTTTATCCGCGATTAATTTAGCTACGCACAAGATTATCATTCAATACTTGCCGGTCACCGTATTCGTAAACTCATCCGTCTACAGCTCAAATAAATCATAATGAATTGGGAGTGTAAAAGTATTAAATTTTAAACAAAAAAAGCCATAGGAATTCCTATAGCTTTCTGTTATTCTTTTTTTATCGTTTACGTTTAGTTTGAGCGCGTAAAGTTAAAAACTAGATAGGCTTCTCCATTCGCAACAGTCAATGGCATACGCATAACTAATTTATTCCCATCAGAATAAGATAAATCTAAGCGGTAACCTGTTGTGACATTTTTCGCCTTATCGCCCGCATAAATCTTTTTAAATTGAAACTGAGGCTCTCCTAAGCCTTTTCCAGGGTTATAGATAGACCAAAAAATCTCACGTGATGCTCCTGGAGCACATAAAGTTCCTTGCGCATTAAATGTAATTGATCCTTTCCCATTTCCAATAAAATTCCATGTACTACCTACGAAACATTCTGCCGGAGCCTCTTCAAATACACTTTTGATCGTGAATGAAGAAGGTAAATTCTCTCTATCGATTGTATTCAATGTCCACGTTCCTTTTACCGCGGATTTCCAATCCGAAGCGCTAGGACCAGAAGCTGCACTCGTATTGGAAGAAGGATTTCCAGTTGATGTACCTTGCTTTTGTGCTCCACAAGAAAATAAGGTCACCGTAGCAAAAACAGTTGCTAATGATAAAACGAATCGATTCATATGTATAAATTTTAATTTCAAATTGTATTTTTGGGGTAAATTAATCCACAAATCATGAAGATTACAGCCAAAAATCATACCATAAGCAAAATAATCGCAAAAACGCTGTTAAGGTTATTTATCATTTTATTGGCCTTTGCTTCTTATCCGCTTTTTTTAGGACAGGAAGCAAAAAGCAAATTGAATCAAATCAGCCTTGCTTTTACGAACAAGATAGCACTCATAGCTCCTATCTTGTTATTTTGCTTCATCATTGGATTAATGATCGCTGTGCTCAAGCACAAATATAACAGAATTGACCTAAATTGGCTATTTTCTCTTGCTACTATCTTTGGTATTTTATATTTGATATTATTGTATTCAAGAATTTACCCAACGATTGCTTAAGCCCAATTGCACAATTCGCCAAAGTTTCTAACTTTGGATTCTCCAAAACGCTAATTACAGCCGAACAAGATTGGATGTATAATTTATATGGATAAAAAAAAGGGGCTCAAAATAGCCAAAAATATAGCAAAGATTGTCGTTACTGTAGGAGCCTTATACTGGGTATTTAGCAAGGTATCGCTAAAGGATCTGAAAGAAGCCGTCATCAACTCCAATCCTCTCTATCTATTCTTTGCTTTAGTTGCTTATAGTATCTCAATTTTTATTTCTTCTTCGCGCTTATTGACTTTTTTAAAGGCAATCGGTTTAGATGTTACGGAAAAATATAATTTAAAACTGTATCAACTTGGCCTATTTTACAACCTCATTTTACCAGGCGGTGTTGGCGGAGATGGTTATAAAATATTCTTCCTCAGGAAACGATTCAATATTAAAGGACGAAAATTATTTACGGCCTTATTTTTAGATAGATTAAGTGGATTATGGGCACTGTGCCTCATCATTGCAGCGCTAGTTACTTATATGCCACAACTCGGAATTCCAAACTATCTGACCGTTATTCTATTTATAATAGGGAGCGTTCTCTATTACTTTATCGTAACCAAGTTCTTTAAAGAATACAAGGCTACATTTTTAATAGCCCATTTAAAAGCAATCGGTGTGCAATCCATGCAAGTTATTGCAGCAATTCTTATCCTTTATGCACTAGGATTTAGCGGCAAATTTTCTCCTTACCTATTTTTATTCCTTGCATCTTCTCTTGTTTCGATCATTCCGTTTTCAGTGGGTGGTTTAGGGATGCGTGAGCTTGTGATCATGTGGGGAGCGGGCATATTCCACGTCGACTCACACAATGCGGTTTTAATCACCTTGTTATTTTATATTATTTCCGCTCTCGTCGCGCTTTCAGGAATTTATTTTATCTTTCATCCGCAAGCAATTGGAGAGGACAAATTACCTTCCGCAGAAGAAGTTGAACAAAGTCAAAAACTAGAAGAATAAACATGGCAAATATTATTATTACAGGTGCAAGCAGTGGTGTTGGATTTGAAGCGGTGTTGGATTTGACCTCTAAAAAGGACAACAAAGTCATTGCTTTGGCTAGATCAGCAGACAAACTGAGAAAACTTCATGAAATTGCAGGTCAGCTCAACTATGATGGCGGCACCTTATACCCGGCTCAATTTGATATTGTCTACGATGACTATACTACACTTGTTCCCTTCATCCAATCAAAATTTGATAAGGTTGATATCTTGATAAACAATGCTGGAGCACTCATCAATAAGCCATTTATGGAAACTGATGGAAAGGATTTTGCTGAAATGCTACAAACCAATGTATTGGGACATGTAAATATGATACAAAACGTTGTTCCCATGATGCCATCAGGCTCACATATTGTCAATATTGGCAGTATGGGGGGATTTCAGGGATCATTGAAGTTTCCCGGACTTTCGGCATATTCAACCAGCAAAGCCGCATTAGCAGTGCTTACAGAATGCTTAGCGGAGGAGTTTAAGGAAAAAGGAATCAAAGTGAACTGTCTAGCCTTAGGATCTGCTCAGACCGAAATGTTCGAGGCTGCTTTTCCGGGTGTTGAAGCGGGTACTTTAGCCTTTGAAATGGGACGCTATATTGCAGAGTTCGCTCAAAATGGACATCACTATTTCAATGGGAAAATACTTCCTGTAGCCAATACAACACCTTAATTGGAAAGCCCTTCAAAAAAATATCCCTTGATCTAATATAGTCAGGTTGGTGTAATATAGTCAGGTTGGTGTAATATAGTCAGGGCCATTTAATAGAACATTAAATGGCCCTGATCTTTTACCCCTATTTGATCCGGAAAGAAATACTAAAACTCGCGGCCTTCAGTTTATTAAATCAATTTGTCTTCAATTTAAGCCATTTTGTAAGGTCATCCATCAATTGTTCATTAAAACTCTCTGAGTTTTCAAAATATTCTTCGATTTTTCCAGTTTGCGCATGCTGAAAAAGGTGATTCAAATTGGGATAATCCTTAATGGTGAGGTCAGTAGTCTTTAAGTGCAGGTGTTGGAGACAATAAATGTTTTCATTTGCAGGAACTTGGACGTCCTTTCCGCCAAATGAAGCAAAAACCGGTATTTTTAGCTGCTTCAGATAATAAGCCGGATCGATACGAAGAAACGTTCTAAACCAGGGGCTCATCATTGGACTGAGTTTAATTTTCATATCAGCAGTCAGGGGATTACCGTTATTTTGCTGAATAAGTTCTTTTTCCAACGATTCGGCCAATGCCTTTGGTGGCGCATCTTCCAATAGAATAGTATACAATCTTCGATTATTTGCTTTATTGATCTGTAATGCTGCTTCAGATAATCCGCCCGCTTTTCCTAAAGCATAACTCTGTAAGATCAGTAAAGAATCTCCTTTGATCACTGGGCCAGACAAAAGTGCAATATACTTTACCTTACTGTTCTCGGATGCCACTATTTCGGCAATTAGGGCTCCCTCACTATGCCCGATCATTCCGATTTTATCCACATCTACTATAGCTTTTTTGCTGAGAAAATCAACTGCAGCATTGGCATCAGAGGCAAAATCAATTGTTGTCGCTAAATTCACTTCTCCTTTAGAGCCGCCTACCCCTCGATCATCGTAACGTAATACAGCAAAACCGTTTTTGGTAAGATGATCTGCAAGCACCTTAAATGGCCTGTGACCAAACACTTCAGAATCCCTATTCTGCTGACCGCTACCGTTGACCAACACCAATGCGGGGAATGGTCCACCATTTTTAGGATAAGTCAGAGAGCCCGTAAGAACTGCATTGCCGGCACTATTTTTAAACGAAACTTCCTCTTCCGTATAGCTATAAGGAGGAAAAACATCCTGCTTACGAGAAAGCCCACTCTGTTCATTCTCGCTTCGTACTAAAATCATAGCAGATTCAAAGGGGCCTTGTTTCATCACCCCTTTCATAACATCTTTATCCCGATCCAAAAAGCCCGCATACAGAAGACCTATATTCTTAACATCCATCCAAATGGAATCGTGTTGAATACGTATTTGATTGATTGGAAATTTCTGCGCTGTTTGCATCGGACTCTCAAAGGTACCATTCCACTTCCCTGCACTATCTTTTTGAATATTGAATACCAGTAGCAGCTTCTGCCCTGAAACCTCAACCTCGCCCTTCCATGAGCCATCAAATGTCTGCGCATGGGTACATGAAAAATGAAAACAAATGATAAATAGGTATAAAATTTTTCTCATTGTCGTTTTTTACTAGAAATTAAACTGTATGCATAAATCCAATATAAAATATAATGCCACAAATACCATACTGATTCCAATCTTCTTATTATTAACGGCTACATTCATACCCTTAACCAATAAATAGAACTGATAGCATAGCAATAACAAACTGATGATTCCAAACATGCCAAACAAGAGCATCTCCGTTTTATCAACTCCAACCAATGTATGATCGTCGCTTTGCACTGCCTTTAAGACTTCATCCGTAAATTTGTCCTGGTTTAACAATTTCCCTAAAAATAAGGCAAGATAGAGCGGAAATGGTATAATCAGAACGACATTTATGACATCGATGATTCTGGTCTTTCTGTTCAATAACATCCCAGTACCGTAAAGAAGTGTAAAAGGAGCCAAAACCATACAGGCATGAACGCCCAATACAGCCCATATCGAAATCACCCTATCCGGTTGATAGAAATGCATAAAACCATTGAACTGCTGGCCCGATAAATAAATAACATAGCTTGATAACAAAAATCCGATAACACCAGCAAAGAATAACTTCCACTCTGGGAATTCCGCAAATGGATTCTGAAAAATCTGTTTAACTTTCATTTTTTAAGAATTGAGATAAGTTCAGCTGTTCAATCGCAGCCGGATTTTGGGTTCCAATAAGTAATATCTTACCAGTTTCCAATGTAAGTTGCAACCCCATATTACCACGAGCTGAAAAAGCCAGACCTCTCACCCCCCTCCTCAATCCCCATCCACCAAACTCACCGATCGGGTTATAGTTTCGTACCTGAATAGCACGGATATCTGCCCAAAGCGTCCTTTTACGATAGAAATTAAATGGGAAAAAATAGACTTCAATTCCATCTTCACGAATAATAGTTTTTAATCGTAGTATGCCAAATAACCCCCACAATACCAAATTGATCCAAAATCCTGGTAATTGAAATAATGGAACAAAATCCAACTGCAAGATATCATGCCAGTGCACAGAAAAACTGGCTACACTGACCGTTAAAAGGATCAAACATAATAACCAGCTAAAAAAAGATTGGCTTTCGGTAAAAAGCGTATTATTTTTCATCATGACATCATTCTTTGTTCATCAATCATTCGATTTCCCTCGCCACTAAATATTTCTATTTCTGCCAACACTATTTTTATTCATAAGAGCTTTCACTTTTTGAATCAGATCATCCAGGATATTACGAACTGTCGGATAGGATTTTCCCATTTGGTTTGCCATTTCCTTTAAACTTCCTGAGTGTATCAAAAAATTCAGAACAAATTCTTGCTCCTCAACAGTAAGTTGCATTAACACGGGTAATGAAAACTTTCCAACAACTTCGGTTTCACAGGAGTCACACACCAATTTAGCGACTTTTAACTTCGCTTCACAACAAGGGCAATCAACCGGTATTTTTTTCATTAAATAATAACTATATTAATATTATTAAATATAACATTAATAATATTAAAACAAAACACTATAAAATCAATATTTTTTAAAAACCACTGCTTAATGATATATTTGTATCATTAAATAACATTTATGAAGAAGTTTTTAGGCTATTTCCTATCTATAATATTTTGGTTTTGTTTTGGTTTATCCTTGATTATCTTCCACCCTATACAGTGGTTATGTTTAAAGCTGGGTGGATATAATGCACACAAAAAGAGTGTGGATATATTAAATGCCTGTCTCGTTGCCTGCTATTACACCCTATTCAATCGGGTGACGTTTATCGACAATAAAAATATTCCAACAGGGCAACCCATAGTCTTTGTAGCCAATCACCAAAGCACCTTTGATATTCCGCCAATGATCTATTTTTTACGCAGGTTTCATGGAAAATTTATTTCTAAAATTGAACTTGCCAGCGGTATACCTAGCATCTCCTTTAACTTAAAACATGGTGGTGCCGCAAATATAGATCGCAATGACCCCAAACAGTCTATTGCTGAGATATTGAAGCTTGCCAATAATATGAAAACCAAAAACTGGTCCGCGTTTATTTTTCCAGAGGGAACAAGATCGAAAACCGGAAAAATGAAGGCCTTTCATGTTGGCGGAATTGCCACATTACTAAAGAAGAATCCGAGCGCACTCGTTGTTCCTATCGCCATCACAGGATCATATGAAATGGTACAATATGGGATGTATCCATTAACCCCATTTCTTCATATGACCTGGGAGGTTCTAAATCCTTTGGATACGGAGGGCAAGAATATTGAAGAGATCGTTAAATTAGCTGAGGAAGCTATAAAACTAAAGGTAGAAAAATTGCAGTAAGCTACTTGACCTGCCTTCCTTTCCAGTCATACTTCCCAACATTACCCAATATGCCGATATAAGCTAGATAAAGGATATGAGCCAGGCTTAATAAAGGAAGATACCATAAGAGTTCATTTCTGCTTGCGAACCTGGTTAAAGGTTGAATAAAAAGAAATTCGACAGTCATCTTCAATAACAACGCGAACAGTACTACCCAAGCAACAAATTTCACACCACAGAGCGCAAGAACTGCAGCAACCAATATCAATAAGTTGAAAAACCAAATGGAAATCCCCAATGCGATGACACCTTTATTTTTATATTTGGTACTTTTTGAAGCCCAGCGTCTACGCTGACTAATGAATGATTTCAAATCTGGTTTTGCATCTGTATAAACAACGGCATCTTGTGATTTACAAAAGATTATACGATCGGGATATTGTTCTGCTACCTTATGTAAAAAAAGTTCATCATCTCCGGATGCAAGCTCATCAATCCCTTTAAATCCGCCCATTTGTTTAAAAATATCCTTTCGATAGGCCAAATTCGCTCCATTACAGGTCGTTGGTTTTTTATTACCAATACCTGCAGCGCCCAAACCTATCAAATACAAAAATTCCAGGGTCTGCAGTCGTTCAAAAAAACTCTTTTCTTCTGAATACACTACTGGAGAAGATTGTAGATAGGCACCTTCTTTCTCAAATGAACTGATAACTGTCTTTAGCCAGTTCGACCCCATGCGGCAGTCAGCATCTGTAGTGATAATAATTTCGCCATGACAGCAATCTATCGCTCTTGAAATTGCTAATTTCTTGTAGGAATTCAAACGGCCATTTTCGTTCAATTGAATCAGCTTGACACCTTTTTCTTCATATTCTTTCACAATCAAAGACGTACTATCGTCCGAATGGTCATCGATAATAATTAACTCCAGGAGCTCTCTAGGATAATTTTGCCCTAGTATCGATTCAATGGTGCGCCTAATATTTAACTCCTCATTCCGCGCTGCGATAATGACAGATACAGTCATTGTTGGCCTAACAGTATTGTTAGGCTCCGAAAGCAAGAACCAGCCTCTGCGCATCCATAAAACTAGAATTACGTATACGCAGGCAAAAATGATCAATAAATAGTTAAGAATTTGTATCACCGAAAAAATTTATCTTAAAAACAAAAATAGAACCAAATATAGCTGGAAGAATCAAATTGACGAACCAAATACAGGAAACAATAGCCATTACAGCAATTTCCTGTGTGGTAATATAACTATATAGATTGCTTGCAACGAAACTCCTAACACTGAAATCAAAAATATCCAATGTAGGTAGCGCTGCCTGCACAAAAAATAGGATAAAAATCATCAGAACCATGGATAAAAGCGGTAACTCAGGTAGCGTTAGCTTCATCAAGATGATATACTGAGAAGTAAAAATGACAAATCGCGCCAAAGAATTTAAAAGAACAATACGGAGCTCGCGCATTGAATAGTGTTCCAATACTTCAAAGAAAGGCTTAATCCGTTTCAAAAACTTAATTTTGCCGACCAATAAATCGATCCATTTTACATTGAAATATAAGATGACAAATCCTCCGGCATAAATAATTGCAAGTAGCCATACACCAAATTGTACGGTTAAAGGAGTTGAGAGAAATTTACAGATAAACCAAGCGATACTTAATGATCCCGCAACGCTTGTGAGCACCAATTGTGCAAATAATCCAACGCCCATCGCCACGGCTCCTTTTGCCCGATGTTGAGGCTGTAAAAAAAGAACGCGTCCACCATACTCTCCAATCCTATTGGGAGTAAAAATAGCCCAGGTAAGTCCGCAAAAAACGGATTGGAAGGCCTGCCAAAATGAAATACGTTCCAGTTTAGAGGCAAGATACTGCCATTTAACGACTTCAAGCAACCAATTTACAAGCATTAACACCACGATCAAAACCAGGGTCCAAACAACAGAATGTTGTTCTAAACCTGCTACTAGGGTTTTAAACTTCGCAATATTACTTTTATCAGATACTTTCACGGCAATATACCAGGTCGCCAGGGCGAAAACCAGCATCTTCAATAAAAGACTGATGTATTTTTTTTGTCTTCCAGTCAACTTTCGATAATTAGAGAGCAATGTTACTAAATTTTAGCCAAATGATTAAGTTTTGTCGAATGCAATCCGCGAATAAAACGCAAAATTTGTAATATTGTATATGCAGAAGGAAAAGGCGAAAGAAAGAATAATTTTAGGGATCGACCCCGGTACCGTTGTACTGGGATATGGCATCATCAAAGAAGTTGGCAATAACATATCCTTGATCTCAATGGGGGTCATCAAAATGGGACATTTAGACGATCATGCTCTAAAACTACAACGTATTTTCAAAAAAACTTCGGCTTTAATGCAGGAATATAATCCCGACTGCGTAGCCCTTGAATCACCATTTTATGGCAAAAACATACAGGTCATGCTCAAACTAGGGCGAGCTCAAGGTGTTGCTATGGCGGCGGCGCTGGCGCAAGATATTCCGATCTTTGAATATTCTCCAAGAAAGATAAAACAATCCGTTACAGGAAATGGAAATGCGACAAAGGAGCAGGTTTCCGCTATGCTAAAAAATCTATTAAAATTTGAGGAAACACCACAATTTTTAGATGCCACCGACGGATTGGCAATTGCTGTCTGCCACTCGTTTCAGAAAAATGCAGTATCAGGCAACAGTAAGTCGTACACGGGATGGTCCGCCTTTATCAAAGATAACAAGGATCGAATCAAGTAATCACATTTGCACCTGACGAATCACATTCTTCACATTCAATTCCACAATATCCGTCATCGTTTTACACTTGAGGTAGGAGTTGTTCTGATAAAATTCAGCATAGCCCTCACGTAACTGTTTGATATTCTCCTGGGTCGAGAGCACCTGCGTTTGCGAGGCATCCCTCAGATCAGCGATCCGATGTCTTTCGCTTCGAACTCTATGCACAATAGAGGAACGCTCCTCTTGTTGGTATTGCAGTACTGTTTTTTCATTGAGATGTTCCATCGCCAGTTTGACATAGGGAAGATTCTCCTTAAAAAATTGCGGCATATATACCTTCGGATTTCCTTCATAAAACTGCTGGTCAAAATCTATTGCCCGAATTCGAAACTGGAAATCATCAAAATCTGGTGTAATCTGCATCACGAAATTGTATGCCCGCATATCCCCCAACAACGTAATAATACATCGCTCATTAAACTTGACAAATTCTTTGGAAATCCGGGTCAGATTATAATCAGGCGAGAACATACGTGTTTTCGAAAAAGTGTCTCCCGGAATTCCAACAATATGTTCCTCAACCAAGGTATCATGGTCTACCATATAATTCACCTGATTGGGCGACAATATTTCTTCCAACTCCAGTCCATATATTCTTGATGCATCGGCCTGCTTGATGTAAAAATAATCATACACATCATTTAAACGGTTCACGATACGAATACGAAAGGGTTTCGTATTGCCAAAGCCGCAGTACTCGACACGATCAATATATTTATGCTGGACGATTCGCGTATTACCTGATGCTTTCAATTTAGCATAAATCACCTTCAACCCGTCATATAATTGGTCAATGAGATATTGTGGATACAGTGGAGTCTCCCAAAAAGTATCGTTGCCAAATTTATCCATAACAGGTACTGTCTCCGTAAAATTCAGTAGATCCTTATATCCTATAGGCAATTTTTCATCTCGCTGATACAGCTTAAGGTATTTATGAAGTCCTTCCCCTACTTCAAAAATCGGCTTCTTTTTCGAAATCTTTACATCTTGAACTTCTTCCATCGCTATTCCGTATTTGATTTTTCGTTTATTCAAACATCACACGGTTGGCTACATTTTTAACCTAACAACCGCTAAATACGAACTGATTAGATTGTTAATAGGCCAACTGCATTTCCTACTTCTTAAAAAGGCAATACTAAATTAATTTATCATAATCCTGATATCAAACATGAAAACAATCACTTAACCTATAATAAGATCACCATGAAACAATTATAATCACTTTCAATCAAAAACATATAACATTATCAATATGAATAAGTATTTTTTATTAAATTTACATCTATAAACCGAAAATTCTTAGTAATTTTGAAATAAATTTAATTATTTTAGCTATTGGTCCGATTTTGATGCAACGGCCAATTAATGAACACAAAAACCATTGTTAATGGAAAATCAATATGCAAACTATGATCTAGACAATTTGGATATCCAAATCTTGTCTATTCTAATGAACGATGCCTCTATTCCTTATACAGAAATAGCAAAAAAGCTAATTGTATCAGGTGGTACAATTCACGTTAGAATGAAGAAGATGGAAGAACTAGGTATCATTAGAGGGTCAAATCTAATTATCAATCCTCAAAAAGTCGGATTTGATATCACGGCCTTTTTGGGTATCTATCTTGAAAAAGGTTCACAATATGCAGATGCGGTAGATAAATTGAAAGAAATCAAAGAAGTGGTCGAATTACATTATTGTACTGGCCAATACAGTATTTTTGCAAAAATCATCTGTAGAGATACAGTTCACCTCAGAAAAGTATTGAATGAAGATATTCAATCCGTACCTGGGATTCAACGTACCGAGACGATCATCTCTCTCGAAGAGAGTATCAAACGTCAAATCAGCTTAGTCTAGTATAAAAAAAGCTTCCATAAAAATGGAAGCTTTTTTTATACTATCTGTTCTAACATTTCGATATAGAGATCGATCCCTGCTCTAATTTCATCGATATAGATAAACTCATCCGCCATATGCGACCTTGCGCTATCACCAGGTCCCAACTTCAGAGAAGGGACAGGAATAAGAGCCTGATCGCTCATCGTCGGCGATCCATAGACGGCACGCCCCAGTGTAACACCTGCTTTGACAATTGGATGCGTTTCAGGAATGGAAGAAGACTTCAGACGCGTTGATCTCGCTGTGACCTCTGATTTGACATGAAACTTGATAATATCCAACGTCTCTTCATTCGAATAAGCATCTGTGGTTCTGACATCGACAACAAAGTTACAAGTAGCCGGTACCACATTATGTTGTGATCCCGCCTGAATTACTGTCACCGACATCTTAATCGGGCCTAAGGTTGACGAAGTCCTTTCAAACGTATAATTTTGAAACCATTCAATATCCCTAATCGCTTTGTAGATTGCATTATCGCCCTCATTACGTGCGGCATGTCCAGCTGTCCCTAATGCTGTACAATCCAACACCATCAGTCCCTTTTCTGCAATTGCCAAATCCAATAAGGTAGGTTCACCCACAATTGCAAAATCAATTGAACCGATATCATCCAAAACAGATTCTACACCGTTCTTACCTGAGATCTCTTCTTCGGCACTAGCGACAAGACAGAAGTTATACTTCAAGTCCGTCTGCTGGTAAAAATACAAAAATGTAGCTATCAATGATACCAAACAGCCTCCGGCATCGTTGCTCCCCAATCCGTACAATTTACCTTCCTCTACAGTCGCCGCCAAAGGATCTCTTGTATAACCTGTATTTGGTTTTACTGTATCGTGATGGGAGTTGAGTAATATCGTAGGTCTGGTGCTATCATAATGAGCGTTATATACCCAGACATTATTGCCTTTTCGATGTGTTTTGATATCACGCTCCTGAAAGAAGCGAACAATTAAATCCGCTGTGAACTCTTCCTCTTTACTTAAAGACGATAGTCCAATTAATTGTTTTAAAAGGGCCAGAGCATCTTCAAATAAGCCCTGCTTATCCTTCATGGTATAGTCCTCCTGCTTTATCCGCAGATAGTTTAATTCCTTTTATAAAAGCAGAACTAAAACCATTATGTTCCATTTCGTTCAATCCCGCTATTGTACAGCCCTTCGGTGATGTTACCTTATCAATCTCTCCTTCTGGATGAGCATTGGTGTGCAATAACAAATCAGCAGCGCCTTTTGCAGTTTGAACCGCCATCTTTAATGCATCATGCGCATGAAATCCGATTTCAACTCCACCTTGTGAAGCAGCACGGATCGCACGTAGGAAAAATGCAATACCGCAAGCACACAATGCCGTCGCCGATGTCATTAGGTCCTCATTAATAACAACGACTGAACCAACAGTTTCAAACATTTTCTCAACCTCCTTCAAACTGTCGTCTGAAGCATTGTCGCTGGCGATACACGTCATTGATTGCGCTATTGCAATTGCCGTATTAGGCATTGCTCGTATCACTGTGGCATCTGCCCCCAACTCTGCTTTTAAATCGGCACAAGAAACTCCCGACACAATAGAGACAAAAATCTGATTGGTCTTTTCAATTACAGGAGCCACTTCCACCAATACCTTTTTTAGTTGTTGAGGTAGGATTGCGAAAACAACAATATCAGCCCCCTTTACAGCGAGTTTATTATCATTACTTATTGAGAAGCCTTGGCGCGCTTCTTCGGCCAGTGCATTCAAATTTCTCCTCGTCAAGGTAATATCGGCAGCATGGGCAAATTCACTTTTTACAAGTCCTTTTGCCAAAGAAAGACCGATATTACCGCTTCCGATAATGGTGACCTTTTTCATAGCGATCGTTGGGTTTAGGTTAGATTTTTATTTTAATGTCAAGCAAGTGCCAAATTGTCCTTGTTGAAACAAATGCAAATTATTAGCATTTCCAATATAGACCTCTTGAACACCTTTATTTATAGCATTGAATGCATTTTGCAACTTAGGGATCATCCCGTCGTTCACTACGCCGGATTCCTTAAGATGTTCAAACTCTTCTGACTTAATCGTTGGGATTACCGAATTCTCATCTGTTACATCCCGTAAAACGCCGTTCTTCTCGAAACAATAAACCAAAGAAGTTTCATATAATGAAGCCAAAGACACCGCCAATGAAGAAGCTATTGTATCCGCGTTGGTATTGAGCAATTGTCCAAGGCCATTATGTGTAATAGCTGAAAACACAGGAACAAAACCCGCTTCCAAAAACTTTTTGATGGCCAAGGTATTTACAGAGTCATGTAACAAATCACCTACAAAACCATAATCGATATCTTTTACAGGACGCTTTATCGCTTTAATGACATCCCCATCAGCTCCGGTTAATCCGACAGCATCACATTTCAAATTTTGCAACTTCGCAACGATTGTCTTGTTTGTCAATCCGGCGTATACCATTGTTACAACGCGTAACATTTCCTCATTTGTCACACGCCGCCCTTCTACCATTTGGGCTTCGATGCCCAGTTCACTAGCCAAACGAGTTGCAATTTTACCTCCACCATGTACAAGAATCTTTTTCCCTGATAATGCGGAGAACTTTTCTAAAAAAGAATCCAATTGGCGTTCATCATCAATAATATTCCCGCCAATTTTAATAATATTTAATACACTATTAGCCATTACGCAACTTTTCCCAATAAAAATAGTTTTTCAAAAATCAATAGGATTGTACTATACCAAATCCTCTAACATACGTTTCAAAACAACCTGAGCAGCCCAAACACGGTTGCTGGCCTCTTTAATCACGAGTGAGTTTGGCCCATCCAAAATTTCTGAAGATAATTCGAGATCTCTTCGTACTGGCAAGCAATGCATAACTTTGGCATCATTTGTCAGCTTCAGCTTCTTATTATCCATCATCCAATCTTCATCAACACCATATACCTCGCCATATTCCTGATAAGAAGACCAGTTTTTCACATAGACAAAATCAGCATTCTTTAAACTTTCTTCAAGATCATTAGATATGGTTGCACCGGCTGTAAATTCTTCACTTAACTCATAGCCCATAGGTTGAGCTATCGTAAAATCAACCAATCCCTCTTCTTGCGCTTTACACATCCATTCTGCAAAAGAATTAGGTACCGCTTGAGGTAATGCCTTAACATGCGGAGCCCAAGCCAAAACCACTTTTGGTTTCTCGGTCTTTTTATACTCAGTGATGGTAATCATATCCGTCAAACTCTGTAGCGGATGCCGCGTTGCACTTTCTAAGGAAACAACAGGAACACCACAGTATTTAATGAATTTGTTGAATAAGTCTTCACTATAATCCTCTTCGCGATCTTTCAATTTTGGAAAGGAACGAAGTCCCAAAATATCACAATACTCGCCCATAACAGCAGCGGCTTCACGAATATGTTCAACAGTTGTCCCGTTCATCACAACACCATCCTGTGTTTCAAGAGCCCAACCATCTTTATCCATATTCATAACCATCACATTCATGCCCAAATTCATCGCCGCTTTTTGTGTGCTCAAACGTGTACGTAAACTGGGATTCAAAAATACAAGTCCCAGCGTTTTGTGTTGACCAAGATCCTGATTGTCATATGGTGCAGCTTTCAAATTTAACGCTTCTTGAACAACGTCCGCTACACTGGAAACATCCTTAACAGAGAAAAACTTTTTCATCTATATCTATTTATTCGAGTGCATCTTCAACGGCAATAAATAAGCGCGTCACACTCAGTATATATTTTAACTAATACAGTGCAATCAAATTTCCACAAGCTGAAACAGCCATTGGCCAATTTGACAGCATTTAGGGGTTTACGCAACCGTTACGGCCTTTACATGCTCCTTTAATGCAGATAAAAACTGATCCGCATGCTCTTTAGTCATATTCAGGGCAGGTAATAAGCGAATCACAAATGGCTTAGCCTCTCCCGTAAAGATACGGTTCTTTAACAAGAGATCCTTCTTCACATGACCCAACGATGCTGGAAGTTCGATACCGATCATTAATCCCCTACCTCTAACTTCAATAATTTCCTCTATTTGCTTCAATTCATTGATAAGATAGGTGCCGACTTGTGCAGCATTTTCCATAAGCTGATCTTGTTGGATGACCTCCAAAACAGCCAAAGCTGCCGCGCATGCAAGATGATTCCCCCCGAAGGTAGTACCCAAACTGCCGTAAGTAGCTTTAAATTTAGGCGATATACTTATTGCTCCGATTGGAAACCCATTGCCCATACCTTTTGCCATGGTATAAATATCAGCTTCGACGCCGGAATAATCCTGGGCGTAGAATAAGCCCGTCCTGCCGTAGCCACATTGTACTTCGTCTGCAATGAAAACTGCATTATATTGATCACAAAGAGACCGAATCAAACGAAGAAAAGAAACTGAAGCCTCCCGAATACCGCCAACTCCCTGAATACTCTCTACAATAACGGATGAAATTTCCTCACCATAAGATGCGAAAGCGCTGGTTAAAGCCTCTTCATCATTAAAAGGAAGAAAAACAATATTGTCCGTCTCGTTTACAGGAGCCACGATACTCGGATTGTCTGTTGCAGCAACAGCTAATGATGTGCGTCCATGAAATGCTTTTGAAAATGCAATAACCTTCTTTCTTTTGTTATAAAAGGAAGCTAATTTCAATGCATTTTCATTCGCTTCTGCGCCCGAATTACAAAGAAATAAATCATAATCAACCTTTCCCGACACTTCCCCCAACAATCGGGCAAGTTCACGCTGAATTGGAATTTCAACAGAATTAGAATAGAACGCAATGCGGTTCAATTGCTCTGTTATACGTTGTACATAATGTGGGTGCGTGTGTCCGATCGATATCACAGCGTGGCCACCATACAAGTCCAAGTAAGCATTTCCTTCGGCATCCCACACCGTTGATCCATTAGCTTTTACTATGTTAATGGGATTAATGGGATAAACATCAAATGGTTTCATCTTAATGAATTATAGATTGATAAACGAAATAGCTTGTAATAGAAAAAGCTATCAGATTTTAGCAATACAAATATATTAGTTATAACGGTAGGAATGGTCATAAAATAAAAAAAGTCCTCTTAAAAAGAGGACTTTTTTATGTTAGATCAGCAGAATACTATTCTCCGTCTACTTTTTCTTCACCTTCTACTTCGGCTTTAACTTCTGCAGGAGCTTCAGTTTCGGCAGTAGCAGCTTTTTTAGCACCACCACGACGACGAGTCGCTTTTTTCTCAGCAGCAGCAGCTTTTTTACCGTAGATTTCGTTGTAATCAACTAGCTCGATGAAAGCCATTTCTGCGTTATCACCTAAACGGTTTTCCATTTTGATGATACGCGTGTAACCACCTGGACGGTTAGCTACTTTTTCAGAAATTTCGCGGAATAAGATAGAAACTGCGTCTTTATCTTTCAAATAAGCGAATACTGTACGACGAGAGTGTGTTGTGTCGTTTTTAGATTTAGTAATCAAAGGCTCAACATACGTACGTAACGCTTTAGCTTTAGCCAAAGTAGTTGTAATACGTTTGTGTAGGATTAATGATGTCGCCATGTTAGCCAACATTGCTTTTCTATGGCTATCCGTACGGCCTAAGTGATTTACTTTTTTTCCGTGTCTCATTTTGATTTTATTATACTAACCGTACCGTTTTTGTATAGTTCAAATAGGTGAAAATCACCTATTCAGACAGCCAAAAGGAATTACGACTAGTGGTCGCTTAATAAATTATTATTCTTCGTCTAATTTGTATTTCGCCAAGTTCATTCCGAATGATAAACCTTTTGATTTAACCAATTCTTGGATTTCACTTAACGATTTTTTACCGAAGTTTCTGAATTTCAACATATCAGCCACGTCATAAGTTACTAACTCAGCCAATGTGCGAATATCTGCTGCCTTCAAACAGTTCAATGCACGAACTGAAAGATCAAGATCTACTAATTCTGTTTTCAGAATCTTACGCATATGTAAGATTTCTTCATCAACAACTTTAGTTTCTTCTTTCGTTTGAGACTCAAGAAGCATATTCTCATCAGAGAATAGAATAAAGTGTTGAATTAAGATCTTAGCAGCTTCTTTCAAAGCTTCTTCGGGGTGAATTGAGCCATCAGTAGAGATATCCAACAACAATTTCTCGTAGTCAGTTTTTTGCTCTACACGGTAATTCTCAATGGTATATTTAACATTCTTGATCGGAGTAAAGATCGAATCGATTGCGATAACACCTACTGGAGCATCCACAACTTTATTCTCATCAGCATTTACGTATCCACGACCTTTGGCAATACTCAATTCCAATTCAATTGTCACTGAATTATCCATGTTACAGATTACCATGTCTGGGTTCAAGACCGTAAAGTTATTAGAGAATTTTGTGATATCACCAGCTAAGAATTGTTCTTGACCATTGATTACTACAAATACCTTTTCGTTGTCGCCAATCTCACCTGTTTTTTTGAAACGAATTTGTTTCAAGTTCAAGATAATTTCAGTTACGTCTTCAACAACACCTTTGATCGTTGAAAATTCGTGCGAAACGCCAGAAAACCTTATCGACGTAATTGCATATCCTTCTAAAGAGGACAATAGAATACGGCGCAAAGCATTACCAATGGTTACACCAAAACCAGGCTCCAATGGACGAAATTCAAACGTACCATCAAAATCCGTAGATTTTTGCATGATAACTTTATCCGGTCTTTGAAATGCTAAAATTGCCATTTATTTTCTTTTAATGTTTTATTTGTAATAATAATTGTAATACAATAGAAGATGCATACCCCAAAAATTGGACTATGCATTCTTCTATTTTATTTATTATTTAGAGTATAACTCAACGATTAAGTTCTCTTTAATGTTTTCAGGAATGTCAGCTCTTTCTGGATAGCTTAAGAAAGTACCTGTTAATTCTTTCGCATTCCACTCTAACCAAGAAAATTTATTTACAGTACGACCTGCAACTGAATTTGTGATGGCTTCAAGTGTTTGAGAACGTTCACGAACTGCTACAACGTCACCTGGACGCAAGCTATATGATGGAATGTTAACAACTTCGCCGTTAACAGTAACGTGTTTGTGGGATACCAACTGACGAGCAGCGGCACGAGAAGTAGCGATACCTAAGCGGTAAACTACGTTATCCAAGCGAGCTTCTAACAATTTCAAGAAGATCTCACCTGTAATACCTTGTTTAGAGGCAGCTTTAACAAATAAGTTTGAGAACTGACGCTCCAATACACCGTAAGTGTATTTTGCTTTTTGTTTTTCTAACAACTGAATAGCATATTCAGATTGTTTACCTCTGCGTTTAGAAGCTCCATGTTGTCCAGGAGGGTAATTTTTCTTTTCTAACGCTTTATCTGGGCCGAAGATCGGCTCTCTAAATTTACGGGCAATTTTGGACTTAGGTCCTGTATATCTAGCCATTTTCTTTTACAATTAAAGTATCTATCAGCCTATAGCCGATGAATCTTATCTTTAAATTAATTAAACTCTTCTGCGTTTTGGAGGACGACAACCGTTGTGAGGAAGTGGAGTGATATCTTTGATAGTAGTCACATCGATTCCTACTGTTTGCAATGTTCTGATTGCCGATTCACGACCAGCACCAGGTCCTTTAACAAACACTTCAACTTTACGTAAACCCAAATCGTGAGCAACTTTTCCACAGTCTTGTGCAGCCTGACCAGCAGCATATGGCGTGTTCTTTTTAGAACCACGGAAACCCATTTTACCAGCACTAGACCAAGAAATAGTTTGACCTTGATTATTCGTCAAAGTTACAATGATATTGTTAAACGTTGCGTTAATGTGAGCCTGACCTACAGGTTCGATAACAACGATACGCTTTTTTGCAGCTTTTTTAGTTTTAGCCATTTCTTATTTATTATTTAGTAGCTTTTTTCTTGTTTGCAACTGTCTTACGTTTACCTTTACGAGTACGTGAGTTGTTTTTAGTACGTTGACCACGAACTGGTAAGTGTTTACGGTGACGCAATCCACGGTAACAACCGATATCCATTAAACGTTTGATGTTTAATTGAATTTCAGAACGCAATGCACCTTCAACTTTCAATTCGTCGTTAATGATGGTACGAATTGCTGCCAATTGATCATCATTCCACTCTTGTACCTTCACATCTTCGCTGATACCAGCTTTTTCCAAGATATATTCAGCTCTTGTACGACCGATACCAAAAATATAGGTAAGGCCGATCACACCTCTTTTGTTTTTAGGTAAATCAATACCTGCTATCCTTGCCATATAATATTAAGCTATTATTTTTTTAATGAATTAACCCTGACGTTGTTTAAACTTTGGGTTCTTTTTGTTGATTACAAAAACTTTACCTTTACGACGGATGATCTTACAGTCCGCGCTACGTTTTTTTATTGATGCTCTTACTTTCATGATATTTATTTTTTCAAAAGCTTGCACTAATACAAGGGCTTACGACTATTTATAGCGATAAGTAATCCTTCCTTTAGTCAAATCATACGGAGACATTTCCAATTTAACTTTATCACCAGGTAAAATTTTGATATAGTGCATGCGCATTTTACCAGAAATATGGGCAATGATTTCATGTCCATTTTCCAACTCTACCCTAAACATAGCATTAGAAAGTGCCTCTCTAATTATACCGTCTTGTTCTATTGAGGCTTGTTTAGCCATATATTCTCGATTAAATTTAATTTAAAAGCCTGCGAACAGGAGTGCAAAGATAAATAAAAATAATTGAAAACCAACTACTTTTTGTTCAAAACTTTCTCTACATGTTCGAATGTCAGCAACACATCTGGTTCTCCTTTTCGGATTGCAACCATCTGTTCGAAGTGCGCCGATAATTTCCCATCCACTGTACTTACTGTCCAACCATCATCCCAAAAACGAACACCCGCACGCCCTGCATTGATCATCGGTTCGATACAAATAACCAAACCTTCTTCCAATTTAGGACCAGCACCTCGTTTTCCATAATTAGGAACCTCAGGTTTTTCATGTAAGTGATAACCAACTCCGTGTCCAACCAGCTCGCGCACAATTCCGAATCCGAATTTACTCACATACTCCTGAACAGCTGAAGAAATATCCCCAACACGTTTACCAGCCACCGCCTGTTCAACACCTTTGTACAATGATTCCTTTGTTACATCCAGTAACAACTGTGCTTCTTCAGATATTTCACCTACACCAAAGGTGTATGCTGAATCACTGATAAAACCATTCAAATTGACACCACCATCGACCGAAACAAGATCTCCATCTTTAATTTCATAATCACTTGGAAAGCCGTGTACAATTTGATCGTTGACAGATATACACAAAGAATATGGAAATCCCTGATAATTTAAGAACGCAGGCGTTCCGCCGTTATCATGAATATACTCATAAGCTAATTTATCAAGAGATATAGTCTTTACCCCAGGCTTAATCACTTTTGCGATTTCACCAAGCAATTGCGAAAGCACATCTGCTGACTTTCGCAATTGCTCTATATCTTCTGCTGACTTATAAAATACTTTAGACATCTAAAGAAATTAAATTGCCGAATGATCCATTCCCTCAACAGACGCGGCCGAACGACCTTTAATACGACCTGTTTTCATTAATCCATCGTAATGACGCATCAATAAATGAGATTCGATCTGTTGCAAAGTATCCAACACCACACCTACTAAAATCAATAATGACGTACCACCGTAGAAGTGCGCAAATTGATTGTTAATACCAAACAAACTTGCAATAGCAGGTAGAATAGCAATGATCGCTAAGAAAATTGCACCTGGAAATGTAATATTTGATATTACGCGGTCTATAAAATTACTAGTTTCCAATCCCGGTTTAATACCTGGTACAAAACCTCCGTTCTTCTTCATGTCGTCCGACATCTGTTGTGGGTTCACCATAATCGCTGTATAGAAAAACGTAAATGCGATAATTAACACCGCAAATGTCACGTTGTATGCAACAGAAGTATAGTTACTCAACGAAGTCAAAAATTCCGACTGAAGATTTGGGAAGAACTGTCCTAAACTCATTGGCACAAACATGATTGCCTGCGCAAAAATGATAGGCATTACACCTGCAGCATTTACCTTTAACGGTATATACTGACGTACTCCACCGACTTGCTTGTTTCCAACGATTTTCTTCGCGTATTGTACAGGGATCTTACGAACACCTTGTACGATCAAGATCGTAAAGATCACAACAAAGAACAAAGCTACAAATTCAAGCAACAATGGAATTGGACCACCACCACCTTTCGCCATTCTAGAAACCCATTCCGCAGTGATACCACTTGGCAATTGAGCGATAATACCAGTCATGATGATCAAAGAAATACCATTACCGATACCTTTATCCGTAATTTTCTCTCCTAACCACATCACAAATAAAGTACCGCCTGTCAAAACTATAGCAGTCAGAATAGTGAATAATGGGTCAGCTATTGTCTTAGCACTTGGCTCGATTTGAGTACGTACATAAGCAAAAGCTTGAAGCAAAGTAATCCCTAAAGTTAAATAGCGAGTAATTTGATTCATTTTTTGACGACCACTTTCCCCTTCCTTCTGCATCTTTTGGAAGTAAGGAACCGCGATGCCCAGCAATTGAACAACAATGGATGCCGAGATATATGGCATTACCCCTAAAGCAAAGATAGCCGAACGAGAGAATGATCCTCCCGCAAACATATCCAGTAAGCCCAATAAACCCTCTTTTTGACCAGAAGCCAAAGCATGAGGATTTACACCTGGTAATACCACGTGACATCCAATACGGTAAATCAAAAGAAAAAGTAAGGTATTTAGAATACGCGTACGTAAATCATCGATTTTCCAAATATTGGTTAAGGTTGTGATTAGTTTCTTCATTTATTAAATTTTAACGATAGAACCGCCTGCAGCTTCAATAGCTTTTTGAGCAGAAGCAGTAAACGCGTGCGCTGTTACTTCAACTTTAGCTTTCAACTCACCGCGACCCAAGATTTTAACTTTGTCATTTTTAGACACTAAACCATGAGCTTTCAATGCGTCGAAATCTACAGCTGTTAAATTGTATTTCTCGATCAACGCTTGTAAAGTATCTAAGTTTACACCATTATACTCAACACGGTTGATGTTTTTGAAACCAAATTTAGGCACACGACGTTGCAAAGGCATTTGACCACCTTCGAAACCGATTTTCGTAGAGTGACCTGAACGAGAACCAGCACCTTTGTGACCACGTGTTGAAGTACCACCACGACCAGAACCAGTACCACGGCCAATACGTTTGCTACTTTTTACTGCACCTTTTGCAGGTTTTAAATTACTTAAGTTCATTTTTAAACTAAATTGTGCTAGCCCTTCGCTCTCACTAAACAGGTACTAGCGATTAAAAAATAATGATTATTAATAACAAGTAATGGAAGAAGCCCAAAGACCTCTTCCATATGCTAATATTAAATAGTTTCGATAGCTACTAAATGGTTTACTTTACGTACCATTCCAATAATTGATGGAGTAGCTTCAACTTCTACTGAGTGGTTGATTCTTTTCAAACCCAATGCCTCAATAGTTTTCTTTTGGCGCTCGCTTCTGTCGATAACGCTCTTTATCTGGGTGATTTTGATTTTTGCCATGATAATTAACCGTTAAATACTTTATTCAAATCGACACCGCGGTGTTGTGCTACTGTATACGCATCACGCATATCTGCTAAAGCAGTTACAGTTGCTTTTACCACGTTGTGTGGGTTAGAAGAACCTAATGATTTAGCCAATACATCTTTGATACCAGCAGACTCCAATACTGCACGCATTGCACCACCTGCTAAAACTCCTGTACCACCTACAGCTGGTTTAATCAAAACTGAACCACCAGAATATTTACCATATTGTGCGTGCGGAACAGTACCTTTGATAATAGGAACTTTTACCAAATTTTTCTTTGCGTCATCGATACCTTTCGTGATTGCTTCAGTTACCTCTTTAGCTTTACCTAAACCGTAACCAACGATACCGTTTTCATCACCTACTACAACAATTGCAGAGAAGCTGAAAGTACGACCACCTTTAGTAACTTTAGCTACACGTTGGATACTTACTAAGCGATCTTTTAATTCAATTTCGCTTGATTTTACTCTTTTTATATTGCTTAATGCCATTTCTTTCTATGATTAAAAGTCTAAACCGCCTTCGCGAGCACCTTCAGCCAAAGATTTGATACGGCCATGGTATAAGTACCCATTACGGTCAAAAACTACTTTATTAATACCTGCTGCTAATGCTTTTTCAGCCACCAATTTACCTACAGCTTTAGATTGATCAACCTTGTTACCAGATGCAACAAACTCTTTTGACAAGCTAGATGCAGCAACTAATGTTTTGCCTGCATTGTCATCAATGATTTGCGCATAGATACCTTTGTTACTTCTAAAAACCGATAAACGTGGACGTTCAGACGTTCCAGCAAGGTTTTTTCTGATTCCTTTTTTGATTCTCTCTCTACGAGATGCTTTTTGTCCTGCCATGATTATTATTTTTTAGCTGATTTACCTGCTTTTCTTCTCAATACTTCACCTGCAAACTTGACACCTTTTCCTTTGTAAGGTTCTGGTTTACGGAAGCCACGGATTTTAGCCGCTACCTGACCGATCAATTGTTTGTCAGCACACTCTAAAGTGATTGTAGGGTTTTTACCTTTGTCAGCAGTAGTTGATACTTTAACCTCGTTTGGCAATACAAAAACAATCTGGTGAGAGAAACCTAAAGTTAACTCTAATACATTACCAGTACTTGAAGCACGGTAACCTACACCGACTAACTCTTGCGTAGTTTTGTAACCTTCAGTCACACCGTGAACCATGTTAGCCAACAGGGAACGGTATAGACCGTGTAATGCTTTGTGTTTCTTTTGATCAGTTGGACGTGTTACAACGATATTACCCTCTTCTTGAGCAATCGTGATGTCACGGTCAACTTGTTGTGTTAATTCGCCTTTAGGACCTTTTACTGAAACTAAGTTTTTGTCCGAAATAGTAACAGTTACCCCAGCAGGGATAGCGATAGGCGCTTTTCCAATTCTTGACATTTCTTTGTGCTTTTACCTAGATTAATAAACGTAACATAAAACTTCACCACCAACATTTTGAAGTCTAGCTTCCTTATCTGTCATTACACCTTTCGATGTTGACAAGATAGCAATACCTAAACCGTTCAAAACACGAGGCATAGTATCAACGCTTGCATACTTTCTTAAACCAGGTTTACTCACACGTGTCAACGTACGAATAGCCGGAATTTTGCTAATTGGATTATATTTCAATGCGATTTTGATCGTACCCTGTACGCCATTCTCATCGAATTTGTAATTAGCAATGTAACCTTTGTCAAAAAGAACTTTAGTGATCTCTTTTTTTAGGTTCGATGCAGGAATTTCAACAACCCTGTGGTTGGCCTTGATGGCATTCCTTACTCGTGTAAGGTAATCCGCAATTGGATCTGTAGTCATTATATATGAAAATTTGTGACAGCGGTTTCCCTCCCAACCATTGGTATGGGACCTTCTATCTGTTAAACAATTTTAAAATGCAAAAACCCCGGCAATCCTCAGTTGAATTGCCCGGGCAAAATTAAGTATTTTTTTTTTAATTACCAAGAAGCTTTTTTCACCCCTGGGATTTTGCCATCTAAAGCCATCTCACGGAATGTTACACGAGAGATACCGAATTGACGCATATATCCTTTAGGACGACCAGTCAATTTACAACGATTGTGTAAACGTACTGGAGAAGCATTTTTAGGCAATTTATCTAATGCAACGTAATCGCCAGCAGCTTTTAATTCTGCACGTTTTGCCGCATATTTAGCTACCAATTTAGCGCGTTTTACTTCGCGTGCTTTTAATCCTTCTTTAGCCATTGTTATTAGTATTTTGATTTTTAAATGGTAAACCGAATTGTTTCAACAATTCTAAAGCCTCAACATCATTTTGAGCAGAAGTCACGAAAGTGATGTCCATACCTTGGATCTTGTTGATTTTGTCAATGTTGATCTCAGGGAAAATGATTTGCTCAGTGATACCTAAGTTATAGTTACCACGTCCGTCAAAGCCTTTATCGTTGATACCGCGGAAGTCACGAATACGTGGAAGCGATACTGCTACCAAACGGTCCAAGAACTCAAACATATTGTTGTCACGTAAAGTAACACGTGCCCCTACAGGCATACCTTTACGTAATTTAAAGTTTGAAATATCTTTTTTCGATTTTGTAGCAACGGCTTGTTGACCTGTGATTAAAGTCAACTCAGCGATAGCGTTATCGATTAATTTTTTGTCAGCTGTTGCAGCTCCTACGCCTTGTGAAACAACGATTTTCTCAAGTTTAGGAACCTGCATAATACTTTTATACTGAAATTTTTCTTGAAGTGCTTTACGGATTTCCTCCGCATATTTCACTTTTAATCTTGGTACGTAAGTCATTATTTAATTTCCTCCCCTGATTTTTTAGCGTAACGAACTAATTTACCATCTGCATTTAACTTACGACCTACACGTGTAGTTGCACCTGTTTTAGGATCGATAACAGCTAAATTAGAGATGTGAATACCAGCTTCTTTCTCAATGATACCACCATTAGGATTAGCTGCACTTGGTTTAGTGTGTTTTTTTACGATGTTAGCGCCCTCAACGATAGCTCTATTTTTATCCACTAAAACAGTTAATACTTTTCCTTGAACACCTTTAGAGTTACCAGCGATAACTTTCACTAAATCACCTTTTTTAATTTTGATTTTGTGCGTAGTTGTTTTTGTTTTCTGTGCCATAATTATAAAACCTCCGGTGCTAATGATACAATTTTCATGAACTGCTTCTCACGCAACTCTCTAGCAACAGGGCCAAAGATACGTGTACCACGTGGTTCATCATTATTATTTAATAATACAGCGGCGTTATCATCGAAACGGATGTATGAACCATCTTTACGACGGATTTCCTTTTTCGTTCTAACCACTACTGCTTTAGAAACGGAACCTTTTTTCACGTTTCCTGAAGGCATAGCGCTTTTCACCGATACAACAATCTTATCTCCGATTGATGCATAACGCTTGCGCGTACCGCCCAATACACGGATTACTAAAACTTGTTTAGCACCGCTATTGTCAGCTACATTAAGTCTTGATTCTTGTTGTACCATGTTATTTAGCTCTTTCTATAATTTCTACTAATCTCCAGTTTTTTGTTTTACTCAGCGGACGAGTTTCCATAATTAATACCGTATCGCCGATACCGCAGGTATTAGTTTCGTCATGAGCTTTAAATTTAGTAGTTTTTTTAACGAACTTACCATAGATCGGGTGTTTCACTTTACGTTCCACTGATACCACGATAGACTTGTCCATCTTGTTGCTAACTACTAAGCCGATTCTTGTTTTTCTTAAATTTCTTTCCATTTCGACTTTAAATTTTACGCCTCAGAGGCTGTTTCATTTTTAGCTGCAGCTTTGCGTGCACTGATCTCTGTACTGATACGAGCGATAGTTTTGCGTGCTGCTTTGATCACGTTAGGGTTCTCAATAGCTGAAACAGCATGTGCAAATTTCAATTTTGTAAGGGCTGTTTTCTCTTCTACAAGACGAGCTTTTAAGTCCTCATTAGATAATTCTAAAATTTCTGAATTTTTCATGTTTTTTCAGTTGTTATTTGGGTTATCATCGCTTTATATATAGCGTTAGGGGTAACGGCCCTAACGCTTAAATGATGACATTACCAAGATTTTTATGCTTCAACGTAGTCTCTACGAATCACAAACTTAGTTTGAACCGGAAGTTTTTGAGCTGCAAGGCGTAAAGCTTCTTTGGCAATTTCCAAAGGCACACCTTCTGCTTCAAATAACATACGGCCTGGGCGTACTACTGCTACCCAGTATTCTGGAGCACCCTTACCTTTACCCATACGTACCTCTGCAGGTTTTTTCGTAACAGGTTTGTCAGGGAAAATACGAATCCAAACTTGACCTTCACGTTTCATATAACGTGTAACCGCAATACGAGCTGCCTCGATTTGACGACTAGTGATCCATGCTTGCTCCATTGTTTTGATACCGAAAGAACCGAAAGCTAACTCCGCTCCACGAGAAGCGTTACCTTTCATGCGGCCTTTCTGCATCTTTCTGAACTTCGTTCTTTTTGGCTGTAACATGTTCGTATACTTTTTAAATCTGCTTTTTCAGCAGGTTTTTGTTGTAATCTAAATAACTATTAATCTTTTTTCGGACCACGGTTGCTTCCACCACGGTTGTTTCCACCACGGTTGTTTCCACCGCGACCACCTTTGTTGTTACGGTTGTCACGACGTTCGCCACCACCTTCGTGGTTGCCACGTGATTTTACACCAGATGCTTGACCAATGTTTGGAGATAAGTCACGTTTACCGTAAACTTCACCTTTACAGATCCAAACTTTGATACCAATTTTACCGTATGTAGTCAATGCTTCAGCTAAAGCGTAGTCGATATCAGCACGCAATGTGTGTAAAGGAGTTCTTCCTTCTTTGTATTGTTCAGTACGCGCCATTTCAGCACCACCTAAACGACCAGAACACATGATTTTGATACCTTCTGCACCCATACGCATGGTAGAAGCGATTGAAGTTTTCATTGCACGACGGAATGAAATACGCGCCTCTAATTGTTTAGCGACACCTTCAGCTACTAACTTAGCATCTAACTCAGGGCGTTTGATCTCGAAAATGTTGATTTGAACATCCTTTTTAGTCAGTTTTTTCAACTCTTCTTTGATCTTGTCAACTTCTTGACCACCTTTACCGATAACGATACCTGGACGAGCAGTGTGAATTGTAACAGTGATACGTTTTAAAGTTCTTTCGATAACAACTTTAGCTACACCACCTTTTGCAATACGAACAGAAAGATATTTTCTGATTTTTTCGTCTTCAACTAATTTATCGGAATAGTTTTTACCTCCGAACCAGTTAGAATCCCAACCTTTGATGATTCCTAATCTGCTACCTATTGGATTTGCTTTTTGTCCCATTTCTCAATAAATTAGTTTTGTTCAACGTTTAATTTGCTATCAACTACCAACGTAACGTGATTTGAACGTTTACGAACTCTGTATCCGCGACCTTGAGGAGCCGGACGCAATCTTTTCAATTGACGACCACCACCTACTGATACTTCTTTTACATATAGTTCGCTTTCTTCCACTGATTTACCTTCGTTTTTGGCTTCCCAGTTTTTGATTGCAGATAATAATAATTTTTCTACACGAGCAGCAGCTTCTTTACTTGAGTGTTTCAAAATGTAAATTGCATTTTCAACACGTTGACCGCGAATTAAGTCTACCACCAAACGCATCTTACGAGGCGAAGTCGGGCAGTTCAATAATTTGGCATCCGAAGCTCCTCCTTGTTGAGCTTTCTCTTGCTCTTTACGTTGTCTAATTAAGACAGACTTTTTAAGTTTTTTTGTTGCTTCCATTACCTATTATTTTTTCTTTTCTGCGTGGCCTCTGAATGTACGCGTAGGCGCGAATTCACCAAGCTTGTGACCTACCATATTCTCTGTTACATAAACAGGGATAAATTTATTCCCGTTGTGCACTGCGAAGGTATGGCCAACAAAATCAGGTGAAATCATTGATCTACGAGACCATGTTTTGATAACTGACTTTTTGTTAGTTTCATTCATAGAAAGAACTTTTCTTTCTAAGTTGTGATCGATATAAGGACCTTTTTTAATTGAACGAGCCATTATTTTTTCCTTCTCTCAATGATGTAACGATTCGATGTTTTCTTCTTGTAACGTGTTTTGAAGCCTTTAGCTAATACACCTGTACGTGAGCGTGGGTGACCTCCTGAAGTACGGCCTTCACCACCACCCATAGGGTGATCTACTGGGTTCATCGCAACACCACGAACTCTTGGACGACGACCTAACCAACGTTTGCGACCTGCTTTACCTAACACTTGGTTAGATCTTTCATGGTTCGATACTGAACCAATTGTAGCAACACAAGTCAATAAGATCATACGTGTTTCGCTCGAAGGCAATTTGATGATGGCATATTTACCATCACGAGCAGACAATTGAGCATAAGTACCAGCCGAACGAGCAATTGAACCACCTTGACCAGGATTTAATTCAATGTTGTGGATGATAGAACCCAATGGAATGTTTGCTAATGGTAATGTATTACCAACTTCTGGGGCAACTTTATCACCTGCGATTACAGTTTGACCAACTACTAAACCAGCTGGAGCAAGGATGTAACGTTTTTCACCATCAGCGTAATGCAACAAGGCAATACGAGCAGTACGATTTGGATCGTACTCGATAGTAGCTACTTTTGCAGGGATATCTTTTTTATCGCGTTTGAAATCAATTAATCGGTATACTTTTTTATGTCCCCCACCGAGATAACGCATAGTCATTTTACCGGAGTTATTACGACCGCCTGATTTCTTGTTGATTTTTACTACTAACGATTTTTCAGGAACGTTTGTAGTAACATCAGAGTAGTCAGCGCCTACTCTAAAACGAGTACCAGGGGTTACCGGTTTGAATCTTTTAACTGCCATTTTGTATTATATAGTACTGTAAAAGTCAATAGTTTCGCCGTCTTTAATCGTAATGACAGCCTTTTTATACTTAGGAGCTCTACCAGATACGAAACCTGCTTTTGTGTAACGGCTTTTTGCTTTACCAGCTACTACTGCAGTGTTTACAGCAAGAACTGTAACACCAAACATAGCCTCAACAGCTGCTTTAATCTGGATTTTGTTTGCTCTGTGATCTACTTTGAAAGCGTAACGGTTTAATTTTTCCGTTAACAAAGAAGCTTTCTCAGTCAAGATAGGTTTTTTAATAATTTCCATATTACTTAGCTAATGCTTCCTCCAAAGTTTTAACAGAATCTGTAGTCAACAATAATTTTGTTGCGTTCAATACATCATATGTATTTAAATCAGCTGCAACAATAACTTTTGCTTTTTTCAAGTTTCTGCTTGATTTATAAACAATCTCATCGTAAGCTGGTAATACCAACAATGTTTTCTCATCAGCTACGTTCAACGCATTTATTAAAGCAACATAGTTTTTAGTTTTGATAGCATCGAATTTTACTTCATCCAATACCACAATGTTATTATCTTTTGCTTTGTAAGATAACGCTGATTTACGTGCTACTTGTTTCAATTTTTTGTTCAATTTGAACGAGTAGTCACGAGGTTGAGGACCGAATACACGACCACCACCATTAAACAATGGAGATTTGATAGAACCCGCACGAGCACCACCAGTACCTTTTTGTTTGTGTAATTTACGAGTAGAACCCGCGATTTCGTTACGTTGTTTAGATTTGTGAGTTCCTTGGCGTTGGTTCGCTAAGTATTGTTTCACATCCAAATAGATCGCATGATCGTTAGGCTCTAACCCAAATACCGACTCAGGAAGTTGCACCTTGGCACCTGTTTCTTTACCTGATAAATTTAAAACTTTAACTTCCATCTCTACTATTTGTCTACGATTACATAAGAACCTTTAGCTCCTGGAATGGAACCACTAACAACGATAAGGTTTTGCTCAGCGTAAACTTTCAACACCTGTAAGTTTTGAACTTTAACTCTGTCACCACCTGTACGACCAGCCATGCGCATACCTTTGAATACGCGTGAAGGCCATGATGAAGCACCTAATGAACCTGGAGCACGTAATCTGTTGTGCTGACCGTGAGTCGCACCACCTACACCACCAAATCCATGACGTTTCATTACACCTTGGAAACCTTTACCTTTTGAAGTACCAACTACATCTACGAATTCGCCTTCCTCGAAAAGTGTAACGTCAACTACGTCACCAAGTTGTTTTGCATCTGGGAAAGTTTTAAACTCTACCAACTTACGCTTAGGCGTTGTGTTTGCTTTCGCAAAGTGCCCTTTCAAAGGAGCTGTCGTGTTTTTCTCCTTAGCTTCGTCGAAACCAAGTTGAATTGCCGAGTAGCCATCCTTTTCTTCCGTACGTATCTGCGTAACCACGCACGGCCCGGCCTGAATCACTGTACAAGGAATATTTTTCCCATCAGCGTTAAACAGGCTCGTCATTCCTACTTTTTTTCCAATAATACCTGACATGTTGTAAATTAATTAATTAAAAGTCCTTCGAAGCAGTAGGGCTTCGCTCAAGACATACTATTCCCATTAAGGGACTGCAAAGTTACAAACATTTTTATAACTGTCAAATAATTAGTGAATTATTTTTTTTTATTTTCTACTTCTTTTAAAACCACTCCCCTATTTTTACGATTTGTCCTTTCAAGATTCCTTACATCGAATAATGCCCCAAAAAAAATAAAATTAGCACCCAAATCCATACTGCCATACAGCTGTCATAAGTTGCGCTAATTTTGAACTGTCATACAACACGTCAGGTGATGTATCGCTTACTAAAATTTTAAATACAAAAATCATGAAAACAGAAATCATTTCGAAGAACGAGCTACTTCAACATTGGCTAGGCCATAGAAACCTAACAAGACAGACTATTGAAAAATTTCCAGAAGAAGGATTGTTCAATTACAAGGTAGAAGGCATGCGCACTTTTGCAGATATGATTAAGGAGCTACTGGGTATTGCTGTTCCAGGTCTCCAGGAAATTGTCAACAACAAAAGTGGCAAACTCAACGAGAATCTCAGTTATTCGACCAAAGCACAATTACTGCAGGCTTGGGATGAAGCTACTCCTCAGATCAGTGAACTGTTCAATCAAATTTCAGAAGAACGTTTTGCCGAAGAGTTCAATTTATTTGGACAATACAAATCCCCCATTATCCATAGCATATTTTATTTTATTGACAACGAGATCCACCATCGTGGTCAAGCTTTTGTCTATTTACGCTTACTGGGTATCCAACCACCATTTTTTTGGGAAAGGGGTTAATAACTGATACAGACAACGGAAGTTTTCTCCTGACATGGATCAAAAACTTTTTAGTACAATTTACAGTTTAACTTGTTCGGCATCCTCCCTTTCCGCCGAACAAGTTTTTCCTTTACCATAGTAAAGAATCCTGATTACTTCATTTACAGCTAAACTTGCTCCAAAGCAGATGAAAGCAAACCTCTGACAACATCTTTTAGCGATTCGGGTTCAATTATGCGACCTTTATCCGCAAACATCAGATACCAGCGCGCAAACCCATTCTCCATATTCATGCAGTCAAAATGCATTTCCACATAGTTATCGGTTACAATTTCTTCTTGGAAACCAAAATAGTGACGATCCCACTCCATATACCTAGCCATTTCTTTATCCACTTGCACCACCACTTTGGTTGTCGGCACTTCATGCCGCTTACTCAGAAAGAAAGATAGTTCGGGATGCTCTTTTCCAAAATCTTCAGCAAGTATTCTAATATTGTTTATCCTATCCAAGCGGAATTGCCTATAATCTTGTCGCAATCTACAAAAAGCAAGTACATACCAAAACTTGCTCTCCACAAAAATACCCACAGCTTCGATTTCACGCCTTTCTGGAGTTTTATCGGAAGGTTTGGAATAATAGATTTCCACACATTTCTTTGCTGCGATGCTTTCGATCAGAATATTGGTGCCATGGGTTAGCTTCTCATTGAATTGATGACGCCCACCGCGCACCAGAAAGTTATCCCCAACTAAGGCTACCTGTTCTTTTTCGTTGCCCCGTAATATAGCTTTCATTTTCAGCAATGCCGTGGTAAAATGATGAGCAAGATTCCGGTCTGTATATTTTTCAACTAATTTCTCTGCTGCGACAAAACTCAATGCCTCTTCCCTTGTAAATTGCAAAGGTGGCATCTTATATCCCTCCACCAAAGAATAACCGCTTCCCGCTTCACCATAAATAGGTACCCCTGCCTGCATCAGGGAACGAATATCTCTATATATGGTACGCTGACTCACTTCATATCGTTCTGCCAACGCTGCAGCTGTCACAACAGGTTTAGCTTGCAGATGCATATAAATAGCGAGTATACGGTCAAATCTCTTCTGGATATCGGTCATAGGGATAAAGATACAAAATCTAGGCTTTAACGCTACAAAAGTTAAGTTTGAGCACTCCTGTTAAGGAAAACAATAAATTAATAGGATTTTATTAAATAACAGGGAGTTAATAGGGACTTTATACGGACTTAATAGGGACCTCATTCGGATGAAAGCGTATAATATCCGATTTATCTACGGATAATATTTATTTAAAATCTGTACTAATCAAAAAGGCACCTCCACCTCTGTTTTATATGGGATAGAACCGACGCTATGTTTCAAGATATAGCCCCCTGCTTCCTTAAAATAGCTGCCCCAATGAAGACATTGAGACAGCAACATTAATTATTATGTGTATCTTAATTGCTTCCGACATCTAATGATGTACAGCCAGTATCGCTCAAATAGACATTTTCGAAAGTGTAATATTGTCCGGAGCCCGAATGACCGCAACTCATCGCATACCACATTGTTAACCAACTAGGGCAACTTGCATAAATATCATAATTTCCACTTTGAATATTAACGGGATAGGAAAGCGTATTCGCAGGGACTACAACATGCTGTGTGGTTCCTCCTGGAAAATTCCCACTAAAGGTCAAATAAATAGGGGAATTACTAAAGTTATACACATAAAAGTCGAATGTGCTACTTAGTGTTTTAATATTCGTTTTGGTATTTTTTTTTGCACCAACGTTTTCTGTAGAAATTACATTTCGTTTATTAGATAGTTTTATAGCTGGTACACTCAAATCTCTAGCTTGAACGAACAAACCGGTGACAATAAATAACGCAAAGGCTATTACAAATGATTTTTTTAACATAATTCAAAAGTGTTTATAAATAATTGACTATTTCAATAAGCTTTTTTTGAGATATAGCTTATCAACAATTGGCTTCTGCCTTAACTAAATCATAAGTGACCTCCTTTCTTTTAGATAAATTGACTAAAGTTTCTCAATCCTTAGCGAATGATGCCTCATCGTTAATAATTATGGTCGAAAAATCCATGGCGCATCGCATTAAAAAATCTTCCGTAAAAAAATAGGTTTACTATCTATAAATCCGTCCAAATGATTACTTAACCAAAGTGTACTAGTTTGAAATACAAAAACTTACCGACCTCTAAAAAAACACTAATCAGTGCAATTTCAATAAATCTGACTTTACTTTGTTCTTTTCATTCTTTATTAGATTTATGCTATTGGTAACTTATAAACGGAGCGGTATAGATCTGACAATTCGAGTGACAGATCTCGCTAAATATGATGTGTCTATCGCGACTATTATAACAGGAGATGATCCAATGAAAATATGGGGTTGGTTGGAACGGCATTTTTCCGGGTGCACGAACGGCTAAAACTGTCCCTAAAACAACACTCATTTTAGGAACAGTTTAAAGGTCCCTTATCGCCTATTGTTTAATCACTTTCTCGCCATCAAGCAATCGATTATACCGCACCAATGCTTCTACATAATAGTAATCGGCATAGGTTAAAGGCACATCTACCTCTGTTTTATGTGGAATAGAACCGACGCTATGTTTCAAGATATATCCCCCTGCTTCTTTATAATCTGCTTTGTAGGGTTTAGATGATAAAGACCGCAACATCTGCTCGGCCTTTGAAATATAGAGCTGGCTTTCACTACCTGTTGTGTATTGTGCCAATTCCAGCAAAGCCGAGGCCGTTACTGAAGCTGTCGACACATCGCGAAGATCTTTTTGGCTATAATATTTACTGTCCGGTGTAAGCTTGTTTTGGTCCATATCCCAATAGGGAATTAGATCTTTTGGAAGGTTGGGATGATTCAGATAAAACTGCGCAATATGCCGCGCTTGCTCCAAATATTTCTTGTCGCCGGTCTCACGGTACATCATCGTATAACCATAAAGTCCCCAAGACTGTCCCCTAGCCCATGCAGACTCGTCAAAAGCACCTTGGGCAGTCTTTCTCGAAATAATACGTCCATCTTTTGGATTGTAATCCACGACATGATAGGAACTATAATCTTTTCGATAGTGATTGACCATTGTTGTATTTGCATGCGTTATAGCGATATCACGATAGCGCTTATCACCTGTCATCTTGGAAACTTCCGTCAAAAACTCCAGGTTCATCATATTGTCGATGATTACCGGATAGGTCCAAGGCTGCCCATCCCAGTTTTTTCCACCGTCCCATGAACGGATAGTTTTGGGTGCTTCGTGAAAGCGTGTTGCCAACGAGGCTGCTCCAGTACTTAAAATTTCCTTATATGCAGCCGAATCTCCCGTCAAGCGTAACGCATTCCCAAAGCTGCAGTACAACATAAAGCCCAAATCATGTGTTCCCTTGTTGTTCTTTTCCTTCTCGAGTTCTTTTAATTTGCTTTTTGCTTCCGTCAAAAGTTTTTCATCCTTGGTATACTCGTATAAGTATAACACTGTACCGGGATAAAAGCCCGAGCACCACCAACTTGAACCCCAATTCACATATTTACCATCTTTATACGTCGTCGGCATATCCGATTCATTGATCGATGCGGCAAGGTAGGCGATTTGTTTATGTGCATCTTCCAAATTTGTGCGAACAAATTCTTTGTCAAGTCCCAATTTCACTGCTCCTAGGTCTCGCTGACTGGAACAGGAAATTCCCTGCATTCCTAGCCCGATCATTAAAGCTCCCGTAATATAGTGTTGTATCTTCATTTTATCCAATCCTTAATCTTTTGCTTTTTATTCTTTTTCGTTTAATAACTTACATAATAGTCTTTGGGAAATTGCTCAGCATTCCAGCATTTTTGGGAGGTCCATGGTTGTGGAGCACAGGTCCAGAACTCGTCGTTTGCTGGTAGTCCTAATGGCAAAAACGACAAGGAAGCTACATACATTGAACCTGCATTTGTATAATAATCTGCGAGATTGGATTGTTTATCACCCACCACGCCCATACGTAGCCATCCAGATGGCGCAAAGGTTTTGTCAATATAAATATGTCGAAGTATAGTCGTCAACGCTGCCCTGACCTGACCCTTCGAGATGTCTTCGGGCAACTTATTTTCTAGAGCAACTGTTGCTAGCGGCTGAAAAGCAGCATTCTTATAAGTTGATGAACGGCCAACGACAACATAATGGCCTTCTGGGGAAATCATGCGTTCCAAATGATGCGCATAACGCTGCATCCGTTTGTATGCCCGCTCATACATCTCTTTGTATTTTCCACCCGCTGGGATATTATGACGCAGCGACTCAACCTGCATGCAATGGATTACGTACCCGTTGTAGTGATCAAAACTAAAATGGGCGCCATCGCTATACCAGCCATCTCCCACATACCATTCCTGATCAAATTTATTGACGGCATAATCGATCTTTTCTCGCGCACATTCCTCACCTATGCTGTAAAGAAATGTTTCTGTCATTGCAGCAAACAGCAGCCAATTGCTCTCATTCGGCTTAATCTTACGCAGCAGTTTAAACTCTTCGACCACTCTTTTCTTTGTAATTGGGTCCAATGGTTCCCATAAAGCTTTTGGAGCTCTCAGAAAAGCCAGCGCAAGATGTGCTGCATCTACGAGTGTTTGAGACGACGGACCTCGCCAGGTAAAATAATCCGGTGATTTAGGATCTACACCATACTGTATACCGAGTAATGCTTGATCGCGTAATTTTTTTCGCAATTTTCCTTCCTCAGTGACGTCATCCGGTAATGCCAACCAGGGTGCCATTCCTGCCAGCAAACGTCCAAACGCTTCTAGGTATCCGACTCCAGGGTCCCTACTATCAAAAGTCGGGCTCACCTCCATCGGCATATTTTTACGCCACTGCTGCTTGCTGATATTACCTAATATTGGAGCAGCCATCTTATGTAAGACAGATACCCAATAGGCGCGATCGTTTTCGTTAACGCTTGTCTTATTGTCCAAACTGCTTGCCTCTGCTTTTATTGGTAGAGACGCAGTTAATGCGCCAACTCCAGCTCCGCCTAACAATTTTAATAGGAATCTTCTCTTCATTCGATAATGGTTTATAAATTAATGTGAGCTTGATAATGCTGCACAAAACATTAAAAATCTTTAATTTAACCTAAAAAAACAAACCTAAATAAATCAATCGCTCTAGCAAACGATTGCATGAGCGATTGATAACAGCTTTTTTACAAAATCATCATGAGATTTTAAATTTAGTTGAAACGTTTTTTATTAATATACCCAGCCTGGTGTTGGCTTCAAATTTTTATTTAACTCTATTTCAGATTTTGGGACTGGCCAGGTGTACCATTGGTCACCTATCCATTCATAAGTGGTACCGCCCGTATTTTCTGTACCACCCCAAGCATGTTGTGCAAATTTTTCGTTGAACTTTGTCTCTTTCAGTGTTTTCCAACGCATTTCATCAAAAAAGTTAACTCCCTCACCAATTAATTCCCGACGCCGCTCGTCTCGTACATAATTACGTGCTTTGCTTTGATCTGAAAAAGAGGAGGCCATTGTTGGAATTCCAACCCGATCTCTGACCTGTTTTACTTTTGCCATAGCACCAGGTAAATCATTCATCTCGACTAACGCTTCTGCCCACATCAACAAAACATCTGCATAACGAATAATAGGCTCGTCTACTGGGTTTTGCTCACGACGAGCGTATTCTAAACCTTCCCCCACAAACTTGCGATGGATATACTTAAACTCAGCCTGTGCATTGGCGCTTCCCGAAGTATAATAAGTACTAGGTAAACTACTATTCAAATTAGGCTCAGCTCCAGATTGGTCCACATAGTATTTACCAGTGACCGGGAATCTATAGGTATACATACCTGCAGTAGTGGAATTGCTGTTTACTCCCTGGAAAGATGCATAAGGAGTTACCACGTTATACGCTAAACGTGGATCCCTATTTGCGTAAGCTGCTTTAAGGCGTGCTTCATTCCCTTCTGGTAGGTAAAACGCCCGCGCAGTACTATTCAATTTATTCAATTCTGTATTGATTACCGTGGTAACAGTAGAATGGACATCATTTCCGTTAACTTTTTGATCCCGGATAAAAAAGACTTTTCTATTGGGAGCTCCTAAAGCATTTACCGTATTCCATTCAGGAATATAGTCTGACCAACTAAAAGGACGTACGGTAGTTCCATCAATTATTTCTTCATACAAATTAACCAAAGCTGGGGTCACTTGGAGATCTGTCCAACATCCCCGGCTATCTTTTGCCCCCTGTTGAAATGCGGCGGTATACTTCTGTACGGCCGAACCGTATCCTGAAGGTTCCTCTATATATTGAACGCTCAAAATCATCTCTTCACAACGTTCATTGGCAACTTTAAATAATTGCTTATAATTTGAGAAAAGTTTGTAGCCGCTCTCCCCAACTTTCGCAAAATCAGCAACTGCCTGATCGTATTTTTTTGTCATAAGATAAGCACGGCCACGTAGTGCATAAGCAGCACCTTTACTTACACGTCCTTCACCTTGGATTTGATTGTTTGGCAAAGCACTCTCATTGATTGCATCAGTTAAATCCTTAATAATAAGCGCCCAAACTTCCTCTTCAGAACTCTGTCCTTTGTTACCTTCTGCAGGACTAATAGGCTCGGTGTAAATAGGAACACCTAAACCATTCCGACCATACAGCTCATTGAGTCGCATGTAAAAGAAGGCTCTTAATACTTTACATTCCGCTACTAATTTGTTCTTTTTTTCCTGAGCCATCATGGCATCGGGTATATGAACAATTGCATCGTTAGCGCGATGTACGCCATCATACAACCATTTCCATTGGAATGAAAAATAGGAATTACTTGGATTCACGGCGCTGGAGAAAAGGTTATTTAAGTTATATTCACCTTGACCAGTCATACCGAATGCCTCATAAGCATAATACCCAATATTTGCAGATGTTCCTACAATTCCGTCACTTCTTACTGGACGTTGTAATGAATAGTAAACACCTATTACCCCTTGATCAACCAACGTTTCCGTTGACCACATTGTTCCCGAAGATATTTTGTCATTAGGTGCAAGGTCCAATATTTTCGTACAAGACGATAAAGAACTTGCTATACCAATTGCTATGACAGATTTTAATATTTTTTTCATCTCTATTTCTATTTTATTTGACTAAACAGAGTTTAAGATTAAGATGCTAGTCTAAGTCTTACTCTATTGAAAACTTCAAATTAACTTATCCTGCTGTTCTGAGATTAAGTTAAAAAGTTACCGATACCCCGGCGGAATATAGCTTCGCGATGGGATAAACAATCAATGAACCACCTAATTCCGGGTCCACTCCTGGAAAGTCTTTATGTTTAAATGTCAACAGATTTTCTCCTGTTACAAATACCCTTAAGTCTTTAATTTTAGCTTGATTAATCCATTTTTTAGGAAATGTATACCCCAACTGCAAAGACTTTAACTTTAAATACGAGGTATTGTACAAATAGAATGTATTAGCCTGCATGATTGAACTTGAAGAAAGCAAACGTGGGTATTTACCATTTATATTTGCATTTGGATCTGTAGCTGGATCATAATTATCATAATCGCTATTTGCTCTTACTGCATCATAAGAATAGTATTTGGTCCAGGCATCTGCTGGCAATTGATCTCCTGTATTCGCTAAGATTGATCCATTGGATCCACGCTCATTAATATAATGATAAGAGCCGACACGTCCCGCCAAAAGCATGTTTAGATCAAAACCCTTGTAAGCTGCTGTCAGATTTAAGCCAAACACAAATTTGGCAACAGAAGACTTCCCTGTGAATTCACGGTCATCATCATTACCGTATTTACCATCACCGTTCGCATCCGCCATAAGCATTTGTCCATACCATATATTTGCTGCACCAGGCCCAACCGTATTATTATTAAAAGAATAATTTGCAGCAATCATAGATTTCACCCACTCCAGATCAGCTTTAGTACGGATCATTCCGTCTGTGGGTCCACCATTTGGATCTACACTTCCGTCAGATTTCATATAGGTTCCAGTTCCCGCATAAGGCCTTCTTAAAAACCACTCGTCAAGCATATGTTGTTCCACACGACGCTCATTCCCTCCTGTAGATACATCGGCTAAATTCGTATAGCGCCAAGTTGGATTACCCCATATATCGAGAGTGGATGGATCTTGCTCATACTTTAATGTGCCTTTAAAACCTGAAACTCTGTTCATGTTATAGGAAATATTACCATTTACTCCATATCTAAACTCTCCAATTTTATCGTTCCAACCTAGATTAAGTTCTATCCCTTTATTATTCATTGAAGCAGTATTGGACATAGGGGCATTGATATTACCCATTGTCAAATAAATAATAGCTGCAGTTAAGATATCAGAAGTCTTTCGGGAATACATATCAGCCTCGACACTCAAACGGCGATTTAAGAAACTGGCTTCCAACCCAAGATTGTATGTCGTTAGCTTCTCCCATGATAAACTAAGATTTTGGATAGTTTGCTGAATAACCCCATTAGCGACCGACTCGTTAAATACATTATTCACTTTCTGATAAAGAGTCTGCCAATCGTAATTTCCACTTATTGTATTCCCTAAGGTTCCATAAGACCCTCTAAGCTTTAAGTAATTAACTGTTGTTTTAGCCGGATCAAAAAAACGTTCGTTACTGATCACCCAACCTGCCGAGAAAGAAGGAAAAAATCCGGTGCGATGTCCCGGAGCAAACTTAGATGACGCATCCGAACGAAAGTTTCCTTCAAACAAATATTTACCATCGTAGGCATAATTTACCCGGCCAAAATAAGAAATCATTGCGTTCTCCGCCTTTGCATCACCTCCAATTGATTCCATTGTCGCACCTGAAGTTATATCCGTTACGTCCCAGTCTAATAAGCCCCTTTTTGTAGCATTAAACCCGCTTGTCTTTGAATAATATTGCTCGTATCCTACTAATCCGCCAACATCATGTTTCCCAAAAGTATGTGCATAGCGTAATAATGCATTCGCTGTATAACTGGAAGATTTATAAGAGTATCTATAAGTCGTTGCTTGGTCTAAATTTCCTATCCCCTCTTTAGGCTTCTCAAAGCTTTCTCTAAAACTATACCTAGGCAAGTTTTGGGAATAATTTTCATCCTCACGCATATAATCACTATAGTTAAAGCGAGCTTCTGCAATAATCCCTTTCCAAAGATCCGCGTTAGCATACCACGTACTATTGATACGTGTATAGTTGTTTTCCCCTCCATTTGACGCTACCTGTTGCAGAATATTATCCTTATTTGTTGTATTAGGATCTTCACTAGCACCATATTTCCCCTGATAAATGGGGGTCATGCCTGGGAAAGCCTGCAACAAATAGGTCATTGAAGTGCTACCTGGTTGCTTATACTCCTTTGTTGCATAGGTTTGTGTACCAAAAGTAATTCTATCCGCAATTTTTGTTTCCAAATTGGTACGAATATTAAATCTTTTCATTCCAGTATTTGCCAACGTTCCAGGATTATTTTGGTATCCAGCGGACATGAGATAAGAAGATTTATCACTACCTCCAGTTACTGAGACACCATATCGCTGATAATATTGTGGTTGAAAAAGAACCTGTGCCCAATCTGTATTTGGATATGCCAACCAGTTCGGAATACTATTTCCTGTCACAGGATTAGTATAGATACCATTAGGATCCCCATTCGCTTTACGCCAATCTTCAATGGTTGACAGTGTATAATCGGGAGATGTCGAAGTTGGGTTAGCATTTACCTTAGCAATATTATGTAGCTCCATCCAATCCGCTGTATTTGACATAAACTTCAAATCAGTTTGCGCTTGTTCACGTGCATACAATGCATTGAATGCTATTTTAGGCGCTTCACCTTTCTTCCCTTTTTTAGTGGTCACGAGAATTACACCATTTGCTGCACGAGATCCATAAATCGCTGCCGAAGCCGCATCTTTCAAAATGGAAATGTTCTCGATATCATCTGTATTTAATGGAACCATATCGGCCACAGCACCATCCACAAGGATCAGAGGGTTATTATTATTGAAAGATCCTGTACCACGAATACGAATCGAAACATCCTCGCTTCCAGGATTACCATTTCCTTGCGTAACACGAATACCAGGAGCCGTTCCGCCTAAGGCCGCCGCAAGGTTCATAATAGGTCTATTGGTAAGCTTATCTGCACCAACAGTAGCGACAGATCCAGTCAAATTGACTTTTTTCTGTGTGCCATATCCTACAACCACGACTTCATCAAGTGCTGAAGTATTTTTTTCTAGACTAACATTAATTATCGAACGCCCTTTAGAATTGACTTCTTGATCCTGATAACCAATGTATGAAATCAGTATGATAGTATTTTCTGGGACAGAGATGGTATACTGACCCGTCTCATTAGTAGAAGTAGAGATCTTTCCACCCTTTTCTCGAATCGTTACACCCGCTAAAGGTGCACCTTGACTGTCTGTAATCCGCCCCGTAATCGAAATTTTCTGCTGTGCCATACTCGCACCCACAGTAAACATCATCATAGCAGACAGTCCAACTTTGTAAAACTTTGCCATACTTTAGGAAATTAGCTTTATAATAAAAATTGGTTGTTTAACTAGGCCAAAGATGGGCCTATACGCAAATTAAGAGGGGTGAAATTCATAAATATTTGGGGGTAAAATCTTAAATTTGATCCAAATACCCCATAACCATGAACATATTGCCTATTTTATCGCGACAATTTCTGCTGTTGATATCCATCATTTCCCTTTGTCATGCTCAGGATCTTAAGTTTGAGACACTGAGCCAGGAGAATGTGTTGGATAAACAGGCAGTATTAACAATTGCGCAGGATAAACAGGGTAAACTTTGGTTCGGTGGTGGCGCTAACCTATTTGTATATGACTCCCAGAATATCACCAATATTTTAGTACAGGATACCGTCTTTAAAAAGATAGATTATATTAATAAGATTGGCATCAACGAAAAAAATCATCTTTTCATCGCTACGGCAACCCAACTATTCATTTTCGACATCGACAAACGTAAAGCTGTATTTAAACAAGGAAAACCTTTTCAGGAAAAAATTGTCATCACCGACATCCAGTTTTTATCAGACCAGATATTTCTATGCACTGACAAGGGGCTTTATCAGGCAATCCCGACAGCCGGCTCCTACAATCTCAAGAGAATCCTCGACCGCCCCCGAGTGCAATCGATCATCCAAACCAGCCCCAACACCTATACAGTAGCAAGTTATAAGGGCATCGAGTCTTTTTCATGGCAAAATAATCAGATCTTCCATATCCAGAATCTGATGTTTCCCCCGCTGCCGTTAAAAGAACGTATTTTCAGTGCCCAATATTTCCATCAAGGTATCTTGTGGGTTGGCACAAAATTGCACGGAATATTCCAATACAACTTCATTGATAAAAAATGGAATAACTTAACAGAATCAAACAGCAACCTACTGAGCAATAACATCAGAAAAATAGTCCCAACCAAACAAGGAGATCTCTTGATCGGTACACTAAAAGGACTCTCCATCTTTAACGGCTCGCCACATTTCCTAAACTATAAACACAATACCTCCGTCAAAAACTCATTGAGTCAAAATTCCATCTATGATATCTTCATAGATCGCCAACAGATCACTTGGATAGGAACTTATTTTGGAGGAATCAATGCCATCTACCCCGATCTCATCCCCATACAGCATTACTCAACACGTTCGCACACTGCTCTCAGCCTCAGTAGCGATATCACCGGCAGTTTTGCTGAGTCAGAAAATGCGTTTTGGATCGGAACAGAAGAAGAAGGAATCAACAAAATTGACAAAATAACTGGAGTAACTTCACCTTTATCAAAATTAACCCAGTCAAACCTGATCAAGGACCTCTATGTTCGCGATAATAAAATCTACGCGGCACAATATGGCGGCGGCTATTCCATTATCGATGCACAATCTGGAAATGCACAGCATTTTTACCTCGAAAAAGAACTCCTAAATCTCAAAAATAACATCTACAGCATTTACGTCGATCCGACACACCGTATTTACCTTGGAACCAACAAAGGGCTCTATATCGTGGAGCCAGGAAAACCTGCAACGTATCATGCTGCATTAAAAACAGGTACAATTGATGATATCCAAGCTGATCATAAACAGCAGACCTATTTTCTTAGAGGCGGGACACTTTTTCGCAAAAAACCGAATGAATCAAACATACGACCAATAAAACAGCTTGATACATTAGCCCTGGGTGGATTTTATGTGCATCCGAATGGTGACATCTGGCTGACGTCAAAAGAAGATCTTTATCATCTTGATCAGCACGATAAGCTTACCAAAGTATCACGTTTTCCAAACAATTCCTTAGGCTGGCCCATCATTGTGAACAATCAAGTGTGGCTTACAAGTAAAAATGGATTAATATGCTACAATCCCAAAACAAAACAGCGTTACCTCCTGAATCAATATGACGGTTTACCGGTCAAAAATCTACTTGGTGCCAAAGTCTTTGCCAGCAAAGCAGGAACACTATTCGTCACGACACTAAATGGTGTAGTTTCTCTAGATACCCGAAAAATTATCTTTAATCAGAACATCCCCGAAGTACTCTTTCGAAATATCTTTCTCGAAGACACGCCATTGAACTACGGACGTTTACAGAAAACGTCGGACCCCAACAGCTACCAGCTCAAACTCCGACACGATGAAAACTTTGTAACGATTAATTTCTCAGGTTCCAATTTCATCAAACCGCAGAAGAACAGATACCGCTATAAGCTCGAAGGTTTCGACAAGGATTGGGTTGAAACAAATACCCCCTCTATACGATATACCAATATTCCTACAGGTATGCACACCTTGACCATTTTCGCCAGTAACAACGATGGTATCTGGAGCAGCATACCCCTGCGGATCAATATCGATATTAAACCTCCCTTTTGGAGGACCTGGTGGGCCTATCTTTTGTATGCCGGCTTGTTTACTCTCGGTGTACATTTTGTTATCAAGTTTGTTGTCGAACGTGAGATGTTGATCAACTCAGAACGGGAACAGGAAAAGAAAATAAAGTTCTTCACACAGATATCCCACGAAATCCGTACACCACTGACTTTGATAACGGCTCCTTTGGATGAAATTATTTCCGAAACAGCCAATCTTACTTCTACCCAGAACAAGGTAAAACGGATAAAAAAGAATGCCAGTAAACTCCTGGGTGTTATCAACGAGCTACTGGATTTTAAAAAATTAGATGACAAACACTTTGTACTGAAGAAAACAGACATCTCTTTTCGGGAATATATAGAAGATACATTCTACCTATTAAATGACCTTGCAAAAGCAAAACACCTCAACTACTATATCCGGCAGCTGGACGCTGTGGGGCTACAATCCATAGATACTGTACAATTTGATAAAGTCATGTTTAACCTCTTATCAAATGCGATCAAGTACACACCAGAACATGGCACAGTTTATCTGGATCTTATCGAAAATGATCACACAATAGCGATCAGTATTATCGATAATGGTATCGGTATCGCTACCGACAACCAATTTAAAATATTTGAAGAGTACTATCGTGAAGAACAGGCTAATGACGTGATCGGAACAGGTATTGGTCTAGCACTTACCAAACAAATTGTGCAGCAGCACGAAGGAGATATTCGCTGCTCAACGATGAATGATGAAAAAGGCCAATGGACTGTATTTACTGTTAGTCTCCGCAAGCAAATAAACCAAAAAACCGGAGTTATACCGCTAGAAATATTAACAAAAGAGACAGAGGAAGCAAACACAACGAATTTAGGCACGCTGGATATTTCCTTAAAGCAGACCATCTTGATTGTAGAGGACAATAGCGAATTATTAGCAGCCGTTGTCAGTCTATTTGAGGAGAGCTTCAGCATTATTACTGCTGTCAATGGTGAGGAAGCCCTTTCTAAAGCATTGGAATATATCCCTGATCTGATTATTTCGGATCTGATGATGCCTTACATGGACGGTGCTCAGCTATGCCAGGCCATTAAAACAAATATGACGACCTGCCATATACCATTCATCTTGCTGACTGCTGTAACCGACAACGATTCCCAAACTTTGGCCTTAGAGCATGGCGCAAACATCTATTTGACAAAACCTTTCGACAATAAACAGCTTTTTCTTTCTGCACACAATCTCATAGCGGTCAGTCAGAAAAGAAGCAAGGAATTTGAAGTCAAAACGGCTATATTCGACAATGAACTCGATGCACAATTTATCTCATCCCTAAATCAGTTGATTGAAGAAAATATCCAATCAGATGGCTTTGATGTCAATTTTATAGCGCGAACAATGGGAATGAGCGCACCAATCCTCTATCGCAAGCTAAAAGCCATATCCAATTTGTCACTCAACAATTATGTAAAAACGTATAGGCTAAACAAAGCGAAAGAGTTACTAACATCCGCAATGAATATCAGTGAAATCGCTTATGCCGTAGGCTTTTCCGACAGGAAATACTTCAGTAAGGAATTTAAAAAACAGTTCGGATACAATCCGTCAGAGCAAACAACAAATTCTAGCCAGACCACTGAAACTTAGTGATATTTCAAAGTAGTCTAGATCCTATCCCATAAAAAAAGAGATGTCTCTAACATCTCTTTTTTTATCTATACCTGTGTACTTAAAACGAGTTAATTTATCAACGACAAGCTTTCTTTGATGGTCCTATTTAGCGATCTCTTTGATCATTGGCTCTCCTGACAATAGGCGTTGATAACGCACCAAGGCTTCAACATAGTAATAATCTGCATAAGTCAAAGGCACATCGATTTCGGAATTCAATGGCAACGCTCCAACACTATGTTGTAAAATGTAACCGCCATTTTGACCATAAGGAGCAAGATAAGGCGCCTTCGACAGGTTTTTAAGAATAATTTCTGCTTTGTTAAAATAGTTCACAGCCTCACTTCCCTTTGTGTATTGCGAAAGTTCTAATAAAGCCGATGCATACAATGCCGCTGCCGACACATCCCGAAGGTCCTTATTTGGATACATTTTGTCCGACTGCGCAATTTTATCTTTATCAAAATCCCAGTAAGGAACCAGATCAGCAGGCATATTTGGGTTACTTAAGATATATTTTGCGATTTGCTGTGCCTGCTTCAAAAATTCTTTCTTCTTGGTTTCGCGATACATCATCGTATAACCATAGAGTGCCCATCCCTGCCCTCTTGACCATGCCGATTCATCAAATGCACCCTGATGTGTTTTTTTTCCAATAGCCTTACCAGTCTTCTTATCATAATCGATCACATGGTAGGAACTATAATCTTTTCTGAAGTGATTTTTCAAGGTTGTTTCGGCATGAGCTACCGCAATGTCATAGAATTTTTTATCTCCAGTCATTTTAGATACCTGTGTCAAAAATTCCAAATTCATCATGTTATCAATGATTACAGGATATTGCCATGATCCGTGATCCCAAGAACGAATTGTTTTGGTAACGGGACTATAGCGAGATGCTAGGGAATTCGCACCAGTGCTGAGTATCGGCTCATACTTTTGCGTATCTCCCGTGAGACGAAGTGCATTTCCAAAACTACAGAATAACATAAATCCTAAGTCATGCGTACCCTTGTTGTTCTTTTCTTTCTCCAGATACGTCAATTTCTCAGTTGCTTTCTTTAATAATCCCTCATCTTTGGTGCCTTCATATAAATACAGCAATGTCCCCGGATAGAAGCCCGAACACCACCAACTGGATGAAGAAAATACCTCTTTCCCATTTTCGAAAGTTTTTGGAAACTTTTCTGCCGGCGTTTCATTCGCCAGGACTTTTATTTGCTTTGCTGCAGCATCTAACTGTTGCTGAATGAACTCTTTGGATAGATTCGGTTTTGCTGTTTGGGCCTGAACGACAGTCGAAGTGCCCAAAACGGCCAATAATAACACAGAAAGTTGTTTTAATTTCATTATTTTTTATTCGTTTATTTTTATTTGGTCAGCGCATGAGCGCGTCAATTCTATAGTTAAATAATCAGCTCTTTTCTCCATTTTAATATGGAGCGTGGGTTCAAAGCATCTGCCTATCCAGCTTTTCCTGTCTTCCTTTCTCTAAGCTCGATTATCCATGTGCGTTGATCAAAGCGACTGCTCCCTTATCGAGCTGCAGATCAATTATTCCGTCTTGCGCTACAGTAAAGGTACCTTTTCCCTGTATTTTTACCTCTGGTGTTCCGATATCGGATTTTAAACGTAGACGACCGCCATATTGACTTCGGATTTGGATGCCGACCGTTTTTCCATTTTTACGCTCCGCTGATACGAGATTTCCACCATCTGTCAAAAAATTGGTAAAGGAAACATCCTTCCATTTAGAAGGAATTGCAGGAAACACACGTAATATGCCATTCCAATACTGCATACACAGTTCTTGAATACTCGCCATCGCTGCGAGTGGGGTTTCTATCACCGGACCGCTTTCGGCATATAGTGTATTGGATTTAATATATTTCTGTAACAAAACATCCAGCGAAGCCAAAGCCGAATCTCCTCTCCCCATCATGGCATACATTGAGGCAGCACCCGTAAATGAATAGCCCTGTAACCATTGCTTTTGGCTCTGCCAATGTGCAATAGAACGTTCAATAAGCGCTTGGTTATTTGCCTGATCCCAGTTTATGTCGTAAAACGGATAAATCATCATGAGATGCGAATAATGACGATGCGACTCACCATAGGGAAGGTCTCTTGCGATCATAAAGCCATCGGCATCTTGTGGATAATCAATCAAGTTGGCTAACACGTCTTTCCAGACCGCATAAAGTTTATCCTTGCCGCCTCTTTCTTGATCCAGCTCTATAAGTGTCTTGAGTCCCCACCTGAAAATGGAAAGATCATAATTTGTATCATAAGCATAACCTTTAGGGTATTCCGGTGAATAGGTTTTCACCCCGATATGGTATTTACCCTGTTGGTCCTTTTGCAATAAGTGCAAATGATAATTTATAGCTTCCTTCAGTAGCGGGAACAAGCGATCATATACTTCCTGAGAAAGGGTCGCTCGATAATACTGATAATAACTATGCAGAAGCCAAACGAGATTTCCCAATTCTTTTTCTCCATCGGAAGCGCCTTCCAGCGCAACATTTTTTGCCAGAAGAACCGGACTCCATAAACTTGGTCCCGAGGAGCGACCTACAGCCAAACTATTATAGCGATAAGGCTCGGGAACATTTTGTCTTAGCTTATCTTTATTTCGATCAATCATCTGGATCAACGAGTTTGCAATACCGAGCTGGTTGGCTTTGAAAACTGGTGAATAAGCAAGTTGCATATTAAGATTAAGCCAGTAAGCTGGCCAAGGAGTTGGACTCGTCCATGGCCCCTGTAAATCCATGGCGGGTTTATCTGACCTTGTTGCACTGGCAAGCTTATACAGTTGCATATCATAAAACCGCTGATAAACCGTATCTGGCAATTCTAGCGTCGATGCCTTAAAATAGTTTGTCCACCACTTGCGATGGGATGCCAGTCCTTTCGTTAACTGTAGAGCATTAAAATTCCGAACATAATGAATCGCCTTTTTGAAATAAGCAGTCCCATGCTGGCTATAATCTACAGTAATTAAATAGGTATCCACTTCTTTATCAGATTTGCTCCAATAAGCCGTTACATACCCTCCCCCCGCTAAGAGAGGCTGGTCAAAATATTTAATTCCGCCTTGTGTACCAAAACTGCCTTTTGGATTTGTCGGATAGTTTTTCGGTTTTTTCGTATAGCTGAATCCCATCCTTGGGCTGATGGCTTCGTCGGGTTTCCATGTAAGCTGGTAATTCCCGTTAAAATCTTTTTTAAATACCTCCAGCAAGATAATATTGTCATTCGATAAGGTGGTTGTCCGAATTCTCATTATGCCCTTATCCGTGCTGACTTTCGCCTCTGCATAAGCATCTTTTAAATAAATTTCTCCTTGTGCCTGTACAATCGGGCTTTCAAATTCCATTTCAAAATGACCTAACGACATACGCGCCTGATCAAACAATTTATCGGCCGAATTCGCGCGATGATCATAAACATCAGTTCGTCCAATATCCACACGCATTGAATTCTTGCCGGCTAAGTAAGTCATCGTTCCCAGTAGACCATTTCCGGTAAATACACCTTCATAGATCGTATGACCCAACACGGGAATTCTAAATTGAGCTGATCCTCCAAATGGCCGGCATAGGATGCAAACGAGTAAAAATAGTATTCTTAGATTCATCATTAGGATTTAATGCTATCAGAGCGACCATAAAGATGCTGGATTATTCGACTGAAATCAAGCCTCTTTTACGAAAACGATTGAGAAAAATTGATCGGTAGGGCTTTCCGAATCTATCCGACAGGTCGGTTACCAAGCTGAAATGTAACAATTTAGCAGACACAATGACGTGGCATAGGCAAAAATTGGACACTATATATGAAAGAAATGAATTCAACAGTATTCTTTTGTTATTTTTTAATAAAACACAAATAAACAATACGTAAAATTTTAGTTATCAGTTTACATTTATCAGTTTTTTATCTATTTTTAAGATTAAATATCCAATGCCGTTATTTTTAACAGCCTAATAGTGGATCAATTATAAAACAACTAATCCAACCAAAATGAAAGAACAGAATTCATCAAGGCGTGATTTCATAAAAAAATCCGTGGTCGGTGCTGCGGCATTTTCTATTGTACCACGCTTTGTACTCGGAGGACAGGGCTATCTTGCTCCGAGCGACCATCTAACCAAAGGTGTAATTGGTGTCGGCAATATGGGGCGTGGACACTTTGGCTACGCCGGAACTAAAACAGTAGCTATTTGTGATGTGGACAAAACCCATCTGGCGGCAGCACAAGCAGACTTAGGCGGTGGTGTGAAGGAATACCATGACTTTAGGGAGTTGATTAAATCTCCGGAAGTAGATATCGTACATATTGCTACTCCGCCACATTGGCATGGACTGATGTCCATTGAAGCGGCAAAAGCAGGAAAAGATATCTGGTGTGAAAAACCGATGACACGCACTATCGGTGAAGGTAAAAAAGTGAAAGAAGCCATTGCACAGCATGGTAATATCTTTCGTTTAAATACCTGGTTTCGTTTTAAGGATGATTTTTATGGAATGAATGTTCCCGTAAGCAAAATCAAAAAATTAGTTGATACAGGGATGTTGGGTTGGCCTTTGAAAGTGACGATAAGCAAACATACGGGCTTTGACTGGAAATTTTATTGGGTAGGAAAGGAAAACCTACCGGAAGAGAAAGTACCAGCGGAACTTGACTACGATTTTTGGCTAGGCCCAGCACCATACAAACCTTATAATAAGCACCGTGTACATACGACCTTTAGAGGATATTGGGATTATGATGGCGGCGGCCTAGGAGATATGGGACAACACTATATGGATCCTGTTCAATACTTCTTAGGAAAAGACAACGAAAGTCCCGTTACTGTTGACGTTGATGCTCCGCAGCAACATCCGGATGCCGTGGGCACATGGAGACGAATTACATTTACCTATGCCGATGGTTGTCAGATCATTCTAGATGGTGAAGCGAAAGATGAAAAGGCAGCCTATATTGAAGGTCCAAAAGGTAAATTATATCGAGGGTTTCAATCAGATATACCAGATTTGGAAAGAAAACTTGCACAATATCCTGAACCAGCACCACAGATTACCGACTTCCTGGAATCTGTGCGCACAAGAGAAAAGTTTGCACTGAATGAAATCAATGGACACCGTTCTTGTACTTTGGTCAACATGGGGTTAGCAGCATTGCGACTAAACAGATCATTAAAATACGACTCTCAAAACGAGCTATTTATTAATGATGACGCCGCAAATAGATTGATTCACCAACCAATGAGAGGCCCTTGGTCTATTTAAAAAGAAATCCCAATGAAAAGAATATTCAATTCGCTGACTGTATTGCTTCTTATATCTAGTGCAACTTACGCTCAGCAACCACAAAATAGAACGACTGCAACCAAAATAGCAGACGTATTGGCACAGCAGCCTGCCGAAGAAAAAGAAAAATTTTTGCTTGCCATGCATGAGTTGGAAGGTTTTTCGTCTGACGACGTTGTCACTTTCCTCAAGGGACTTAAAGCACCGGGAAGCAATAATGCTCCGATAGAATTTGCAGCAAACAGCTATTCATTCTATGTAAATCAACCAGGTAAAGAACAGCATAAAAGAGTTTTTGTTGAAGGTTTGGCAAAATCCATCTCGCAATTGAGTGAACCAACAAATCAGGTCTTTGCCCTACGCCTATTACGTCAATGTGCAGATAATACCGCTATACCCGCTGTCGCAAATTGCTTGGCAAACGATTATCTTGCCGATGCTGCAGCGAGAACTCTGGTATCTATTCGTACCCCTGAGTCGACAGCAGCATTAGAAAAAGCTTTAGCTGCGTCAACGACAGAGAAAACTGCTATTGCCTTAGTTACTGCACTCGGAGATTTAAAGGATAAAAATGCTGAAAATGCTATTTTGGGATTGACCAAAAAATATAATTCGGACGGTTTTCAACGGACAGCATTAATCGCATTAAGCAAAATAGGTGGCACAGCTTCTGAATCGCTGTTCCAGGAAAAACTAACTGCTGCAGGTTACAGCTACGACAAATTTGATGCGGTTGGTCTTGGTATCGACTATGCCCAAGCATTGATCGACAATAAGCATGATCAAGACGCAATCAAGTTTCTGAACAAATTTTTCCAAGAATCCCAAAAAGCCAAATCAATCAACGGTCAAATTGCATCGCTTAAATTATTGACAACTCTTGACCCGGCGAAACAACAAAAGAACTTATTAGCAGCAGTTAAGAGCGATAATGGTGCTTACCGTAACATTGCTTTACAATTACTCGGAAAATACGGAAAGGGCAGCGACGCAAAAAGCTTGCTTGCTTTAGCAAGCAAGGGTACGCCTGAAGTTCAAGAAAGTGTATTGAACTACTTAGCCCACAATGGTTCGGCAAGCAGTTTAAAACTAATCCAGGCGTTAGTAAATAAAACACAATCTCCAGTAACTAAATTAGCTGGATTAAGTGCACTAAATACACTATCACAGGGAAAAGAAACCAATACTTTAATCCAGGCTCTCAACACAGATCAACAGTTCAACAATTCGGTAAAGGCGTTGATCCTATCATCTAAAGATGCAAATGTTGTTACCGATGTCAACAATGCGCTCGCCACGGTAGATGACGACAAAAAGATTCAATTACTGGATATTTTAAGTAAACGTTCCAACAATGCGTCATCCAAAGCTGTATTAGCAATAAAGAGTTCAAATCCTGCTGTCGAAGAAGCGATCAACAAAGCACTTCCCAATGTTGCCCAGGAGTCGGATTTAGAAGAACTATTCAATAGGCTAAACAATACGACAGATAATAAATCTGCCGTTCTATTGCAGCGTGCCATTGTCAATGTGATTCAGTCAAGCACAAATTCAAAAGGATTAACAGAAAAACTAGCAACTAATATAGCGAAATCAGCAGCGCCTAATACCGCTAAATATTTCCCTATTTTTGCTGGGCTTGGTGACGCACAGTCATTGAAAGCTGTAACTGCATACCTTAACAATAATAATACAAGTCTACGGTCAGCAGCAATTGAATCTTTGGCTGGCTGGTCTTCCTCCAACGCACTTCCAGAATTGGTATCTCTTTCCCGAACAGAAAAAGACGATAATCTGTTCAATACGGTATACCGGGGATTAATTAAATCAATTTCTTCTTCTTCGAATACGCCTGAACAGAAAACGTTGTTATTAAGAGATGCATTCAGCGTTGCCAAAACAGCAGATCAGAAAAAAGCAGCATTATCGGTGTTACAACCTACAGGAACATACCAGTCTTTAGTTTTTGCCGCCGACTTAATGAACGATGCACAACTGGGCGGAACTGCTGCCAATGTAGCAATGAACATTGCAATGGACAACAAGTTCTATGGAAAAAAGGTCAGAGAGGTTCTTGAACAGGTAATCGGTAAATTGTCGGGTAGTGAAAGTGGATACCTTAAAGAAGCCGTTGTTCGCTATCTCGCTGAAATGCCCATCAAAGAGGGTTACGTTTCGATGTTCAATGGTAAAGACCTAAGTGGCTGGAAAGGTTTGGTAGCGGATCCGATCAAACGTAGTAAGATGAACGAGAAAACTTTAGCAGCAGAACAAGCTAAAGCCGATGACATCATGCGCAAAGGCTGGACAGCATCCAATGGCGAAATTACCTTCAGTGGTAAAGGAGATAACCTGGCTACCGTAAAAAAATATGGCGATTTTGAAATGCTTGTAGATTGGAAATTGGAGAACTATGGTGGTATAGAAGGTGATGCCGGTATTTACTTGAGAGGTACTCCACAAGTACAGATTTGGGATATTGCGAATACAAGAGTCGGTGCCCAAGTTGGCTCTGGTGGATTATATAACAACCAGAAAAATGAAAGCAAACCATTGAAGGTTGCCGACAATGCTACCGGCGAATGGAATACGTTTAAAATCAAAATGGTAGACGATAAAGTCACGGTTTGGTTAAATGGACAGTTAGTAACTGATAATATTCCTCTTGAAAACTATTGGGATAGAAACCAATCCATTTTCCCTACCGAACAAATTGAGTTACAAGCGCATGGTTCAGTTGTTTATTATAGAGATCTTTTTATCAAGGAATTCCCAAGAAAGCAAATCTTTAAATTGAGCGATCAAGAGAAAAAAGAAGGTTTTGAAGTACTTTTTGATGGAACAAACCTCGACAAGTGGACAGAAAACCAAGCCTATGTCATCAATGACGAAGGTTATATCTGGGTGTATCCAAATGCAAAATTTGGTGGAAACCTCTACACAAAAGAAGAATACGCAGACTTCATTTATCGCTTCGACTTCAAATTGACCCCTGGTGCCAACAATGGTGTGGGAATAAGGGCTCCTCTAGAGGGGGACGCCGCATATGAGGCAATGGAAATCCAGGTACTTGATGATGGCGCAGATGTTTATAAAGACTTGAAGCAATACCAATATCACGGTTCGATTTATGGTGTTGTTCCTGCCAAAAAAGGTCATTTAAAACCTGTAGGTGAATGGAACTCCGAGGAAATAGTCGTGAAAGGAAATCGTATCAAAGTTACACTAAATGGCGCTGTTATTGTTGATGCGGATATCGCCGAGGCAAGCAAAAACGGAACCTTGGATGGCAAACAACATCCTGGACTTAAACGAACCTCTGGTCATATCGGGTTCCTTGGACACGGTACCGAAGTATTCTTTAAAGATATTCGAGTAAAAAAACTCAAATAGTCTTAACTTATACGTAGAAAGGGGATAAGGAATCTTATCCCCTTTTTGCTAATTAGCCCACTTGTTTGTCAAGTGAGAAAAATAACCAAATGATTCCAAAACTTTTGCTAAATTAAAGCCCTGAGGATTCTATTTCAAAATATGATGTTTTATGACTAAAGCCGTAAACTTACTGATTAACAAAAAATTGGAGAGTAAACCTGAAAAGAAAAATCTGTTCAATAAAATCTCCATTATAAAATTAATAGCCGAATTAGGATCTGTATCGGTAAATGACATTGTAAAAAACCTCTATTTAAGCCTGCCTACGGTGAATAGCCTCATTGCAGAGTTGCTGGAAGATGATTTTATCCGTCAATTTGACAAAGGAGAATCTATTGGCGGACGTAAACCCAATTTATATAAGCTATGTGATGGATTGTTTCAGGTGCTTTCGATTGAGCTCCAACGTTTCTCTATCACTATGAGCATAATGGACAACAACCAGAACATTATTGCTGAAACTGTTGAGCTGGATAATGAATTATCTCGCAATGGAGAAAATCTAGCCGCTATCACACAAATCGTTGATCAATATCTTATCGATAAATCAGTTGATATCGAGAACCTAACAGGGATTATCATTGGTATGCCTGGGCTAATCAACGCTGAAGAAGGTACCAACGAGACTTTTTTACATGACGACAATCAATCCATAACAAATTATTTTGAGCGCATATATAAAAAACCAGTCTTCATTCTCAATGACGTCAAAGGCGCTGCTTATGCTGAATTGAAATTTGGATTGGCAAAAAACACAAAAAACAGTTTAATTATCCTAATGGATTGGGGGATTGGTTTAGGAATCGTGTCCAATGGCGAAGTCTATCTGGGACGTGATGGCTACTCCGGCGAAGTGGGACATATGCCCTTTATCGATAATGGCGAACTATGCTACTGTGGGAAAAGAGGTTGTTTGGAAACCGTAGCTTCCGGAATTGCTTTAGTCAACAATGCGAAACAGGAAATCCAGAAAGGAGAGCTGACTAAATTAAACGAATTGCAACCCGATGAATTACAACATTTAACACCAACGCATATTATTGAAGCTGCAAACAAAGGTGATCAATTTGCAATAAACCAGATTTCAAAACTAGGGACAAATCTAGGGAAAGCATTTGCATCCTTGATACAGCTCCTCAACCCCGAATTGATCGTATTGGGGGGGAAAATTGCAAAAGCAAATGAACTGATCACGATTCCGATACAGCAAGCCATCAATTCTTATACCATGGCAATATTGAAGGAACATTGTGACATAAAAGTGTCAAGCCTAAATCTCGACAGCAATACCGTGGGACTTACAAATTATTTTATCACAAAGTATCTGTCGGTTGAGTTGCTTCATAAATCCAAAATCTAAAACTGCCCTGTACTCAACAAAACAAGAGTGCAGGCTCTTTCTGTCTTAATACCATGCTCCATCGCGAGCTGTTCCAATGCTGAATTCTCTGCCCCTGGATTAAATATTATTCTTTTTGGCTTCGTCGCTAATATATAATCGTAATATTCTTTCTGATTAGGCTCGCTAAGATACATTGTCACCGTATCAATATCTGTATAGATCTCACCTTTCTTTTCAATGGCAACTCCAGCGGCTTCTCCTCCACTCAAGCCAATATTGACGATTGCATGCCCATGTTTATGAAGCATATTTGCCGCTTTATTCGAATAACGTGAAGGATTGGTGCTAGCACCCAAAATCAATGTTTTTTTCATCCCTTTATATATCTTTTGTATTTACTTATTACACGCTCACTCAAGGCATTTAGATTATCTTCTCTGCATTCTAGTTTACGATAAAAAAGATAATCTAAATGCTCCGAGTAGCATCGCTCAGAAATTACTCATCGATGATAAAATCACCATGGGTGCTATAGGCATTTTTACGCAATACCGGCATTCCCATGATTTTATAAAGCTCATCCAATTTGACCAAGCTTCCATTGGTCATATTAGAAAGTAAAACAATAACAATGTTTCTTTTTAAATCTCTTACATAAATATGTCTAAAACCGTGCCACCAGCCTGTATGGTATACGATATGATCATTACCATGCTCAAAGGTACGCCAACCATAACCATAGCTAAAAATTCCTTTTTTGGCATCGGGATATCCTCGGTATGCTGAATCCAATGTTGACTGCTTTAACAATCGTCCATCTCTTAAAGCCAGATCAAAACGATAAAGGTCACGCACTGTACTATAAATTCCTTTGTCACCAAGCGGTCCATCCTGAAAATTTTGCACCACCGATCTTCGCCATACCTTATCATGCCCGATAACGTTGGTCGGAATTTTATCATACACGGCCTTAGAGAGTGCGGCTGTATTTGTCATTCCGGCAACATTGAATACGCTATCTTTCATATACGTCGCATAATCTTGCTTTGATATCTTTTCAATAATGGCCCCTAAGACCATAAAGTTCGAATTATTGTAAAAGAAACGGCCTCCTGGCGCACCATAGCGATTAGGCTTAAATTCGGTCAGCATTTTCATCACATCTTGATTTGTCATTCCTTTCTTGCGATCAGGCCAATGTTCCTCCGAAAAATAAACGTAATTAGGTAATCCCGAGCGGTGTGTCAATAACATTTTTATGGTAATACCAGGATAAGGAAAATCCGGATAGAAGTCATTGATCGTTTGATCGAGACGTAGCTTTCCTGCCTCCACTAACTTCAAAATTCCGACAGCTGTTAACGGTTTAGAAACTGAAGCGAGTTCAAATTTGTCATCTATTTTTAGACTATCCCGTTTTAAGTAATTGGCCCAGCCGAATGTATTCTGATATAAGATTTTCCCATCTTTAGCAACAAGAACGTTCCCATTGAATGCAGCTTTTGAATGAAGGTTTTTCATAAAAGCATCGATTTTCTGATCTGCATTATTTGGATTATAGACGAGTCTCGTGCTATCTGCTTTTGCCTGCGCTATTGCTGCTTCCTTCTGTTTTTTCTCTTTTGAACTACAAGCCACTGTAGATACCATCAAAAGAGCGACCATTCCCTTTAAAAAAAATAATTTCACTATACTAAGTCTCCCGGATTTTTGTGTTTTATGTATTGTTTATCAATAAATACCTCCTATTTCCTTTGTTCTAAACAACATTAAATTATTGAAGCTCGTAATAGAAGGACCAGCCTACTGATAATAATGCTAAAATGAAGATTTTAGTATAAAAAAACGAATTTTTCACCACAATAATTGATATTCATCGGATATGTTACCTTTTTTATGTGCGCAGTCTCTTTCACTCTAGCAACGGACAACCTGGGCTTACTTCAAACAAATGGATAACGATGGAAAACTATAGGTAAAAAAACTTTTCCCTATCATAAGATTAACCAATTAAGGCCATAAAAAAAGCCACCTTATTACTAAAGTGGCTTTTAATTCCTCAACTAAAGGATTATGCTAATAATCTTACTGGATTTTCAACCAAAGATTTTAATGTTTGCAAAAATGCAGCTCCAGTTGCACCATCGACCACGCGGTGATCACAACCCAATGTCACTTTCATTACATTACCAGGAACTACAGCACCGTTTTTAACAACAGGAACTGCTTGAATAGCACCAACAGAAAGGATTGCTCCATCTGGTGAGTTGATAATGGATGTAAATTCGTCAATTCCAAACATACCTAAGTTGGACACCGTAAATGTAGATCCTTCCCAATCGGCAGGCTGTAATTTTTTAGCTTTCGCTTTTTGAGCGAAGTCTTTCACCTCTGCAGAGATATGCGACAATGATTTACCATCTGCAAAACGCACAACAGGGACTAATAAACCATCTTCAACAGCCATTGCAACACCAATGTTGGTATGCTCATTGAAACGGATTTTATCACCTTGCCATGAAGAGTTTACGGCAGGATGTTTTTTCAAGGCAACAGCAACAGCTTTTACAACGATATCATTGAAAGAAACTTTTACTGGAGCAACCTCATTAATCTGCGCACGAGCAGCCATTGCATTGTCCATGTCAATTGATACAGTCAAATAGAAGTGTGGAGCTGTAAACAATGACTCTGCTAGACGACGCGCAATAGTTTTACGCATTTGGTTAACTGGTTTTTCAGTATAACGCTCTTCACCAACAAATGTAGGTAAAGTGATTGCTTTTGCTTCTGTTGCAGGAGCGGCTGCAGCTTTTGTTTCCGCAGGTTGTGCAGCAACAGGAACAAATGATTCTACGTCTTTCTTCACAATACGGCCACCATCTGCGGAACCTTTGATATCACTTAAGTTGATACCTTTCTCCTGTGCAATTTTACGTGCTAAAGGAGAAGCTTTCACACGAGAATCATCGCTTGAAGTCGATGCTACCGGTGCGGCAGTTACAGCAGCAGCTGAGTCAGCTTTAGGAGCTTCAGCAGTTTCTGCCTTTGCAGGTGCAGATTTTTGATTTAACAAAGGTGTGATATCAGTTCCTGCAGGACCAACGATCGCGATGATGTCGTTAACCTTTGCCGCTTGTCCAGCTTCAAGGCCAACATATAATAAAGTACCATCAGCATAAGCTGTAACTTCCATTGTCGCTTTATCAGTTTCTACATCAGCAATAGCATCGTCAGATTTAATCGTATCACCAACTTTGAAGTTCCATTGCGCAATGACACCCTCTTTCATGGTATCACTTAACAAAGGCATTGTAATTACCGTACATCCCAATTCCTCAGGAGTTACAGTACTAGCCGAAGATTCTGGACCAGAAACTTCTTCTGCTTTTTTTTCTTCTGTTTTTTCCGGTGCTTTTTCAGCTGCAGGCGCATCACCGCTCAACAATGCTTGAAAATCTTCACCTGGCTCACCTAAAACAGCAATAACAGCATCAATAGCTACTGCTTCGCCTTCTTTAGGACCAATATATAAAAGAGTTCCTTCTTGGTAAGACTCAAAGTCCATTGTAGCTTTATCTGTTTCAATCTCAGCTACTAAATCACCAGAATTTACTTTATCACCAACTTTTTTGTGCCATTTCGCGATGACCCCTTCGGTCATTGTATCGCTCATTTTCGGCATTCTTACTACTTCAGCCATTCTTTATTATATTATCAAGTTAAAGAGTATTAATCTAAAATAAATGGATAGTCTTGTTGTACATATACATCTTTGTACAATTCATCTGCAGTTGGATAAGGAGATTCCTCTGCAAATTTTACAGACTCTTCAACGACCTTTTTCACATCAGCCTCAACCTCTGCAAACCAAGCGTCATCCGCATAGTTGTTTTCTAAAATAGCATGTTTAGTCGACAACAATGGATCACGGTCTTTATACGCTTCAAGCTCTTCTTTCGTACGATATTTAGCCGGATCAGACATTGAGTGTCCTTTGTAACGGTATGTACGAATTTCTAAGAACGTTGGACCTTCACCTGCACGAGCACGTTGAACAGCTTCGTCCATCGCATTGTGTACAGCAACAACATCCATTCCATCAACCGGAGCAGAAGGCATATCGAAACCTAAGCCCATTTTGTAAATATCCTGCATGTTCGTTGTACGTTGTACAGAAGTACCCATTGCATAACCGTTGTTTTCACATACGAAGATAACAGGGAGTTTCCACAACATCGCCATGTTCAATGTCTCATTGAATGCACCTTGACGCACAGCTCCATCACCCATATAACAGATATTTACATTATCTGTACCAAGATATTTTTCAGCAAATGCGATACCAGCACCTAAAGGAATCTGACCTCCAACAATACCATGGCCACCCATGAATTTGTGCTCTTTGGAGAAGAAGTGCATAGAACCTCCTTTACCTTTTGAACAACCAGTGATCTTTCCATATAATTCAGCCATACAAGCATTTGCAGAAACGCCTTTAGCCAAAGCGTGGGCGTGATCACGATAAGCAGTGATTAGAGAATCCTCAGGTTTGATTACTGACATCGTTCCAGCGACTACAGCCTCTTGTCCTATGTACAAGTGACAGAAACCACGAATCTTTTGCTGTCCGTAAAGTTGACCTGCTTTTTCTTCAAACTTACGCATAAGTAACATAGACTTATACCACTCCAAATATGTCTCTTTTGTTATAGGTGTTGAACTCATTTCAAAGTTTTGATTTTCTTACTATTCTAGACTACAAATCTAATAATTTTGGACGAATTTCCTTGCCCAAAAATCAATTTTATTTATACTTTAAGACACTTCTAAGACATTTGATTTAAAGTATATAGCATTTGATTACAAATAAATGAACGGCACAATCAAATAAATCAAAAACTTATGAAAATAAAAAAGCCAAAGGACTTAATAATCATTTGGCTTAATCTATTTTATGCAAACTGTTTGCTATCGAAGTTTTTGGATCAGCTCACTTTCAGTTACCTTTACCTGCTCCCCGCTTTCCATGTCCTTTAAGGACAATTGCCCCGATGCAGCCTCCTCTTCACCGACTAATAACACGTAGGGAATACCCTTCCCATCCGCATAACCCATTTGTTTTTTCAATTTTACAGGAGATGCATAGAGTTCCGAAGCGATATTTTCCTTGCGAAGCTTGTTGAGTAAGCTCAGGGTATAACTTTCCAGCTGTTTGTCAAAATTGATGATCAGGAGCTTGGTAGAATCAGCTTTCCCAGCAGGAAATAAGTTCAACTCTTCCAGCACATCATAAATGCGGTCTGCACCAAAGGAAACGCCGACACCGGTCAGTCCCTTCAAACCAAACATTCCTGTAAGATCATCGTAGCGGCCACCTCCACCGATACTTCCCATGGCAACCTCATTCGTCTTGACCTCAAAGATACAGCCCGTATAATAATTGAGACCTCGGGCCAATGTAATATCCAGATCTATAATTTGATGAAGCAACTTTTCTTCAGCACCTAATTTGGCCACATAGTCAAACACATCCTCAATCTCTGCAATACCATTTAAGCCGACAGAAGAAGTTGCTAAAATCGCTTTTAAGGAAGCAAGTTTCTCATCATTTGAGCCTTCCAATAAAATTATAGGTTTCAAAATAGCAAGATCTGCTTCTGTAAAACCCCTTTCCAACAGTTCTTTGTTGACACCTTCCAACCCGATTTTATCCAATTTATCGATCGCGACAGTCATGTCTACGATCAGCTCCGGTTTGCCGATGATTTCAGCAATACCCGAAAGAATTTTCCTGTTATTGATTTTGATATTAAAATCTTTCAGTCCAAACCGTTCGAAGGCTTCTTGATAAATCAAAATAAACTCCGCTTCATTCAATAGACTTTCTGACCCGACAACGTCGACATCACATTGGTAAAACTCGCGGTATCTTCCGCGCTGCGGACGATCTGCACGCCATACAGGTTGCACCTGAAAGCGCTTAAACGGTAAAGTAATATCATTTTGGTGCATCACAACATAGCGCGCAAAGGGCACCGTAAGATCATATCTTAGTGCTTTCTCTGTTATATGCGGAATGAGCTTATTGGAATTTTTATCGTGAAGCAGGCTGTCGGGCGCTTTTGTCAGGTAGTCACCCGAATTAAGAATCTTAAAGATCAATTTATCACCCTCGTCGCCGTATTTACCGGTGAGGGTCGTCAAATTTTCAAATGAAGGGGTCTGTATTTCATTATAGCCATATTTTCTGAATACCGTTTTCAGTGTATCGAAAATATAGTTGCGTTTGATCATTTCGGAAGGCGAAAAATCACGCGTTCCTTTTGCCAAAGAAGGTTTTACTACTGCCATATTTGGCAAAGTTAATAAAATCCTTTATTCTACTTCCAGAATTTTAAGGAATTCACAGGCTTTTTCGGCGGCAGATTTCTCGGCAGACTTCTTATTAAAATCACGGCCAAGTCCACAAACAATACCATCCACGACCGCTTCAATACTAAACATCTTAGAAGATTCCCCTTCCGGGTTGTCTGTTTGCCGAAATACAATCTCTTTGCCAGTATGTTGACACCACTCGATCAACCGACTTTTAAAGTTTGTTTCCGTCTGTTCCAATAGGTGAATATCGACGTGCGGTTTAATAATTCGATTCAACAAAAAGCTCTTGGTAAAAACATAGCCCCTATCTAGATAAACTGCCCCAATCAATGCCTCAAAAGCATCACCCAATAAAGATCCTTGTTTATTTGGAAAACTGATCATTCGCGCATCAAACTGGATAAGCTCATTAAACCCCAACTTTCTGGAAAGCTGGTTTAGATTTGCTCTACTGACAATTTTTGAGCGCATTTCAGTCAGGAACCCTTCGTCTTTATAAGGATATTTCTTAAATAACAGTTCAGCCACAACCGAACCCAAAACAGCATCACCTAAGAATTCTAAACGTTCGTTGCTATTTTTTGCGCCCTCTTTAATTGTAACGGCGACAGACTTGTGTCTAAACGCCATCTTGTACAGATGTACATTTCCGGGAACAAATCCTAGCAGGTTTTTTAGTTTTCTAACGTATTCCCGATCTGGCGAAAAATATAATTTATATATCCTTGCAAAAGGCATCTCTTCTAAAAATAAGGCGACAAGTCCTAGTTAAAGAACCTGTCGCTAGCTCATATTATCAAACCATGTTTGAAGGATCAAACATTAAGCTTTATATTTTTTCACAATAACGGTAGCATTATGCCCACCGAAACCGAATGTGTTGCTCAAAGCGGCATTAACGATACGTTTTTGCGCTTTGTTGAATGTAAAATTCAAGTTGTTATCAATTTCCGGATCGTCTGTAAAGTGATTGATTGTCGGAGGGACAATATCATTTTGAACAGCCAATATAGAAGCGATAGTTTCAATAGCCCCTGCAGCACCCAAAAGGTGCCCTGTCATTGATTTAGTTGAACTGATATTCAATTTATAAGCGTGTTCACCAAACAGGTCAACAATAGCCTTCGTTTCACTAATATCACCGACCGGTGTAGATGTTCCATGAACATTGATATAATCAATATCTGAAAAATCCATCTCTGCATCATTTACAGCCATTGTCATAGCCAGTTTTGCGCCCAATCCTTCAGGATGCGAGGCTGTGATGTGATGTGCATCTGCACTCATTCCACCCCCTGCAATCTCTGCATAGATTTTTGCTCCACGTGCTAAGGCATGCTCCAAACTTTCTAAGATCAATGCACCCGAACCCTCTCCCGAAACAAAACCGTCTCTGTCTTTATCAAAAGGACGTGATGCTGTTTTAGGATCATCATTCCGGGTTGACAACGCATGCATAGCATTGAACCCACCAATTCCAGCTTCATTGACTGTAGCTTCTGATCCACCTGTAACAATCACATCAGCTTTGCCCATACGAATATAGTTAAAAGCATCTATCATTGCATTGGTAGCCGAGGCACAAGCCGATACGGCAGAAAAGTTAGGGCCACGTAGACCATGACGCATTGAAATATGTCCTGGAGCAATATCAACGAGCATCTTAGGAATGAAGAAAGGATTGAAACGAGGTGTTCCATCTCCCTTTGCAAAGTTTGCAACTTCTTCAGTGAAAGTTGTTAAACCTCCAATTCCTGATCCCCAAATTACTCCGATACGATTTGTATCTAATTTTTCAAAATCTAAGCCAGCATCTTTAATTGCCTCATCTGTTGACGCAATTGCATACTGGACAAAAGGATCGACTTTACGAGCTTCCTTTCGATCCATAAATTCATGCGGATCAAACCCCTTTACCTCACATGCAAACTGAGTCTTGAATTTTGACGCATCAAAATGCGTAATAGGAGCAGCTCCGCTTACACCATTTATTAACGCCTCCCAGTAAGCTGAGACGGTATTACCAATTGGTGTAAGGGCGCCTAATCCTGTTACTACTACTCTTTTAAGCTCCATTTATTACGATTAGCCTAATTAAATTAGTTAGTTAACGTTTTTTTCTAAATAAGCGATTGCTTGACCAACAGTACCAATAGTCTCTGCTTGATCATCAGGAATAGCAACGTTGAATTCTTTTTCAAACTCCATGATCAACTCAACAGTGTCAAGTGAATCAGCACCTAAATCATTAGTGAATGAAGCTTCTGGTGTTACTTCGTTTTCGTCAACACCTAATTTTTCAACGATAATTGCTTTTACTCTTGAAGCGATATCTGACATGATTTTATAGTTTAATTGTTTAATAAATCTGTGCAAAGAAAAATAAATTTCATCAAAATTCAAACCTAAATTGATATTTAGATGAAAGTCACCATGTTAGGCGACCGAACTTATTCGCGTCTTATACTAGCTAACCCACTCTATATTAACTTAGTTCAAGTATAACAAAAAATATTTTGTATTCCAAACGCTCAGCTAATTAACTCAAATTTTACACAAAAAGTATATTCCTACCTCAAAATTATTAGTACCTTCGTTAGCAGAGGGACATATATTTAAACATTAAAGTGGTCAATAAGTTAGTAGCAAGATTGGATATGGACATGAATGAAGAGTTGGATTTTACCCTACTCGCCATCACCTGTTCGTTGAAAGATTACCGACTCTGCCATTTCATCAACAAGGAGACTAACCTGAATTTTTCCAGAGGAAAAGAAAGCAAGTACGACCATGATGGTCGACAAAAAAACAAAACCGAAGAAGAGCTTGAATATCACATTGTCTTTGATCCAAAGAAAAAAATAAGCTACCACTTCACTGCTTTTCATTACCTTATCGCCGATGCCGACACCGAATATTTCTTGATCAACAATAAGAGCATCGAAGGCACTTATTTAATCCCGGAAAACCCCCACTTCGATTTTTTTATCGTCATCAAAAACTACATCTGTGAGGATGACGTGGAACATATTATCAAAAGGATCAACAAATTACCCGAAGTCGTCATTGCAAAAGAAATATCACCAAAAATATTGAAATCTAAAGAAAATCTCATATTTTAGCAAACTGTAGGTTAGTGTAGCAAATACACCCCAACTTAGATCTAAATTAATTCGATTTAGTTTTGACAAAACACAACAATATAGTAGGCTATTTGTTGTGATTAATGAAGAACATTTAAAATACAAAATAACAGATGGAAAAAGTTCAAAAAAGGACTAAAATTGTCGCAACATTAGGCCCTGCCTCGGCAGACAAACAAGTTTTGACCAACATGATTGCCAAAGGGGTTGATGTGTGCCGGTTGAATTTCTCTCATGGCAGCCAGGAAGATCACCTTAAGGTAATCGAAACTATAAATGCAATAAATAATGAAACAGGATTCAATGTTGCCATCTTAGCCGATTTACAAGGTCCAAAAATTAGGATCGGAAAAATGAAAGAAGGTGGAGCTATTCTCGTGAATGGTTCAAAAGTTGAAATTACAACACAAGAACTCATCGGAGACGAAAACAGAATCTACATTACATACGAAAACTTTCCAAACGATGTTGAAGCCAACGAAATCATTTTACTTGATGACGGAAAACTTCAACTTCGTGTTTTAGAGACCAATCATAAAGATACTGTTACCTGTGAAGTTGTACACGGAGGTGTCCTTACTTCACGTAAAGGCGTTAACTTACCGAACACCAAAGTATCTATCCCATCGTTGACGGAAGAAGATTTAGACAACTTGAATTTTGCCCTGGATCATGGTGCAGACTGGATCGCGATGTCTTTCGTACGTTCGGCAGAAGATATTTTTCAATGTAAAAAAATCATCGAGGCAAAAGGAAGCCATGCTCGTGTCATCGCAAAAGTTGAAAAACCGGAAGCGATTGAAAATATTGATGCCATTATCGAAGCTACAGATGCTGTTATGGTTGCTCGTGGTGACTTGGGCGTTGAGCTTCCAATGGAAGAGGTACCAGGACTTCAAAAGATCATCGTACAGAAATGTAGAGATCTTTCAAAACCGGTAATCATTGCGACACAGATGTTGGAAAGTATGATCACTACACCACGTCCTACACGTGCTGAAGTAAATGACGTAGCCAACTCCGTATTGGATGGAGCGGATGCTGTGATGTTAAGTGGCGAGACTTCAGTTGGTGAATTCCCTGAAATCGTTATCGAAACAATGAGCAAAATCATTATCCACGTGGAACAAACTTCTTATCCTTATTATAATGAGAAAGTTAGTGAAATCCACGACGGAACACTTATTCCGGACGCGATTTGCGCATCTTCGGTTTATCTTGCTCAAAAAACAAATGCATCTGCAATTGCGGTATTGACATCATCTGGTGCAACAGCGTTTGAAATTACAAGTTATAGACCAAATGTAGATATCTTAGTTTTCACAGGAACACAAAAATTGCTGAAACAACTCAGCCTACTTTGGGGCGTAAAAACTTTTATCTACGACAAGTTCGAAAGCACAGATGGATCTATTCATGATGTTAACAAATTTATTGTAAAAAATAACTACGTTAAACCTGGATCTATCATTATCAATACAGCTTCGACACCGTTAATCGAAAAAGGTAAAACAAATACAATCCGTGTTTCCCAGCTATAATGGACAATAAGGATTAAAGCAAAAAAAATAGCGTTCTATCTAGAACGCTATTTTTTTTGCTTGTTTGGATACAAGGAGTCGATTTTTAATTTAAAGTCCTTCACCTTTAGCGAATCATTCAAGCGCCTAAAAGGAAGATTGTTTTCTTTCTCATCACCTTTGGGCATTTTTTCCGTTCCTGGCATTGGGGCTAGACCGTCCACACGATTTGGCTTCTTAATGGGCATATGATACTTTTCATCTGAAGAATCCAATTTAAAGACAGGCATCTTTGATTCTTTTTCCTCCATTAAAGGAATCTGCGGTTTCACCTTTACTTGTCCTAAAGCAATGGTCCCTATGGAAGACAATACCAATAATAATACGTAGCTTTTCATCTTTATATAGTTATTAAAGAGCACTCATTGTACCAATGAACGCGTCATATTCGGCTTATTCACTTCTCCAGCAGTTAGACTCAACCGCGTAGATTAAAATTTGTCCACAGCGCAATTCAGCACATAATCCATTTCTATTCACTAATTTACAAAGAACAGCATCTATATTTAAACAGATTGCTGTTAAACATTGTTAAAACAGCTACAAAACACATTAGCATCTTTATATTTGTAACAATTTAAGAAAAAATGAGCTATCGCACCTTAAATGGCCGCTCACATGGCATAAGGGATGAATACGCAAATGGTAAATAAACTGAGCGCTATAAACTTTTTGATATATTCAAAATACATTTATTTAATACCCAATACTAATGAAGAAAAATAGCATTGTATTAATCATTGGACTGATGTCTCTCGCTCTAATTGGGGTATTGGCCATGCAATTCTATTTTCTGAGAGATTCTTATCGCCAAAAGTCTCAATTATTTGATGAGTCCGTCAATGCTGCGATTACAGCTGTTGCCGGTAAGCTTGAACGACGGGAGGTAGTTGACTTCGCTAAGGTTCAACAGGAGCGTAACATTGAAAAATCCAAGCAGGAACAGGCCAAACAACGTCTTTTGGCCGAGCAACTCGAAATACAGTATAGAATTGAAGAATTAAAAAACAAACAACATGTTGTTTTCTCAAACTTTAAAGAGCAAGAAGACCAATTACGTGCATTGTATCCAAATGTAATTGAAATCAAAAATTCATTCTACGAAACATACATCAAAAGACCGGAGTACCAGAAATTTATCAAATTTTCTGTTTCAAATGAGCTTACCGACGATAATTTGGTACAGGCTTTTATCATGTTAAATGCTTCAAAGGTAGATGATCAGATCAATGGGAAGGACGATAGCACGCGGTTTGTTATCCCCCTAATGGACCCACTGGTCAATCAACAAACAAAATTCCGGGTAGCCACATTACCTCCAAGAGAGAATGCGAAACTTGCGAAAACAATTTCTGATTTGGAAAAAAGATTGGATATCCTCAACAGAAAAAACGCGTGGAGTGGCTTTAATGTATATGATTCCGTTGCCATGCTGGGCGGCAAAAAAGCAGACTACATCGAAGATATTGCTATTGGAATGGAGCTTGCTAAACGTCCATTAAAGGATCGATTGAATGTGATCATCGTTCAAGAACTTATCAAAGAGGAGTTGGCTCAACGCGACATTAAAGCTCCTTTCAATATTGAAATATGGAGCACAAACAATATATTACTAAATAATATTTTAAACGAAGCCGCTTTAAATAACCCAACAAATACAACCAAATACTCAACGGCACTTTTTAAAGGTGATATCGGTGCTGCGCCAGGAAAATTAACCATCTATTTCCCCAATAAAAAGGCGATAATTGCCGATAATATGGGCTATCTGTTGCTGCCCATGCTGGCACTGCTTTTCTTGTTGGTGGGGTGTTTTGCTTATACACTGATTATCATCTTCAGACAAAAGAAAGTTTCGGAAATGAAGACGGATTTCATCAACAACATGACGCATGAGTTTAAAACACCTGTTGCAACAATTATGATTGCCAGTGAGTCACTTAAAGATCCAGACATCAATGCCGACCACAAGCGCGTTCAGAAATTGGCTAATATCATCTACGACGAAAATGTTAGACTCGGAAATCATATTGAACGTGTGCTCGATTTGGCAAGACTAGAAAAAGAAACGCTAAAACTCGACCAGGTAGAAGTATGCATCAATGATCTTGTTTCGGCAGTAACGGACAGTATGCAGCTACGGATGCAAAATATTGGCGGGAAATTCAGTATAGATCTTGCAGCGACCAAGGATGTTGTCGTTGGTGATGAGTTACATTTTTCCAATGTATTTTACAATCTTTTGGATAATGCCATCAAGTACAGCAAAGGAGATTTACATGTCAACATCAATTCAAAAAATGTTGGCGACACCATTGTTGTCACCATAGCCGACAATGGTATTGGGATGAGCCGGGATCACCTGCAAAAGATTTTCGACCAGTTTTACCGTATTCCAACTGGGAATGTTCATAATGTCAAAGGATTTGGCCTTGGCTTAAGTTATGTACAGGACATTCTGAGAAGGCTGAACGGAAAAATTACAGTTAAAAGTGAAAAAGATAAAGGCACGACCTTTGAAGTAATTTTGCCTATTAAAAAATAAAACGTTCCTTTTTTGTATATTTCCTCTTTAAAAAATTTCAAAGGTTGAGGAAGGCTGATTTATCAGCATCAAGGGACATTGGTGAAAATTAATATATTCATTATGCAAAAGATATTATTAGCAGAAGATGATCCTAATTTGGGGGATCTTTTAAAAGACTATCTCGAATTAAAGGGAAAATTTGACGTCACATTATGCACGGATGGAGATGAAGCGATTTCTCAATTCAAAAAAAATAACTACGACCTTTGTATTTTTGATGTCATGATGCCAAAAAAGGACGGATTTACAGTTGGACGTGAAATCAGAAAAACAAACAATACTGTTCCTATTATCTTTGCCACAGCAAAGGGGATGATGGAAGATAAGACCGAAGCCTTTGAGCTAGGAGGAGATGATTATATCACCAAGCCTTTTCGAGTGGAAGAATTATTGCTCCGCATCAATGCTTTGCTGAAACGCAGTGTTCGAGACAAAGAAGAAGAAGTGGTTGCGGATAAATTTGAAATTGGCGATTATTTCTTTGATTATACAAGTCAGCAGATTTCTTACAAAGGACAGATGCAAAAACTCTCCACGAAAGAAGCTGAACTACTCCGCTTGCTTTGCTTAAAGAAAAATGATGTGCTGACCCGGGAAGAAGCGTTGTTAAAAATATGGCATGATGATAACTATTTTACGGGTAGAAGTATGGATGTATTTCTCAGTAAACTTCGTAAATATCTAAAAGAAGATAGCAAAGTTGAAATTGTCAATGTGCACGGAAAAGGTTACAAACTTTTGGTCAGCTAAAAAAAGGGGAATGAAAAATATAGTCATTCCCCTTTTTATGCTACACACGTATTCAAGCGTGACTTACTCGAATTCGTGGATGAAAATAAAAGAACAAAACAATTTCATCCTTAGTAGAATATAAAAAATTGACGCACTTTTATAAAAAATTTGCATTTCAAAAAGAAATGTTCTAACTTAGCGTCGCTTATAGAGAAAGGCAGAGGGAATAGACCCGATGAAGCCTTAGCAACCTGTCCCTTGACAAGGTGCTAAATTCTACCCTACTTGATATGGGAATGATAAGCCGAAGTCACCAAATTCTAGTGTGTCCTTCTCTCTCTAGCAAGAAATATAGTTGAAAAAGAAATATTAAAAACATTCATTATGTTATTGACTAACAATTTAGGTTACCCTCGTGTGGGCGCGTTCCGCGAATTGAAAAAAGCCAATGAGGCCTATTGGGCTAAAAAATCTTCTGTTGAGGAATTATTGGACACAGCAAAAAAAATTCGTGAAGGCAATTGGAAAACACAAAAAGATGCTGGAATAGATTTGATCCCTTCCAATGATTTCTCTTTTTACGATCAAGTATTGGATTTAACCCTCACTGTTGGTGCAATTCCTGCTCGCTACCATTCTTTATTGAATAAAGTAGACAACAATTACAGTTTAGATCTATATTTTGCCATGGCGCGCGGTTTCCAACAAGAAGGAATCGACGTGACTGCAATGGAAATGACCAAGTGGTTGGATACGAACTACCACTACATGGTACCAGAATTCACCAAAGATCAAGAATTCAAATTGACTTCCGAAAAATTCTTAAATGAATACAACGAAGCAAAATCATTGGGCATCGATACTAAACCAGTTCTATTAGGTCCTATTACATACCTTTTGATCGGTAAAGAAAAAGAAGCTGGCTTCGACCGTATCGATTTATTGGATAAACTTATTCCAGTATATGAGCAAATACTAGCTAAACTAGCTGATGCTGGTGCACAATATGTTCAGATTGACGAGCCTTTCTTAGCATTGGATTTAGATGCTAAAGTAAAAGCTTTATATCAACCTACTTTCGAAAAATTAGCTGCAGCAGCAAAAAATATCAAATTAATCGCAACGACTTACTTCGAATCTTTAAAAGACAACGAAGATATCGCAGTTAACCTACCTATCCATGCTTTACATTTGGATCTGGTACGCGGTGAAAATCAATTGGATACGGTATTGGCTAAAGTTCCTGCTTCATTAACATTATCTTTAGGTATTGTTGAAGGCCGTAACATCTGGAAAAATGATTACGAAAAATCATTGGTTAAAATCAAACAGGCTGTTGATGCATTAGGAAAAGACCGTGTATGGGTAGCTCCTTCTTCATCACTGTTGCACGTTCCTTTTGACTTAGACAATGAACACAATGAACAATCGCTACCAGCTGAAGTAAAAAACTGGTTAGCATTTGCTAAACAAAAATTAGCTGAAGTAAAAGACTTAGCCGTACTAGCGGAGGGAGAAGTTGATGCTGAAACAGCAAAACGCTTCGAAGCGAACAAAGCGGCTGCTGAAAGCCGCCGTACCTCTCCATTGATCCACAAACCAGAGGTTAAAACACGTACAAGCAATATTACTGATGACGATGCAAAACGCACTTCAGCATTTGCAGACCGTAAAGCAGCGCAACAAGCGAAATTCAACTTACCGGCGTTCCCGACCACAACTATCGGTTCATTCCCACAAACGAAAGATGTTCGTAAATGGAGAGCAGATCTGAAAAAGGGTGCTATTACGCAGGCAGAATACGATAAAGCAATCGCAGAAGAAACAGAAAACACCATCCGTCTTCAAGAGCAATTGGATATCGACGTATTAGTACACGGCGAATTCGAACGTAATGACATGGTTGAATACTTCGGTGAACAATTGGCTGGTTACGCTTTCACACAAAATGGTTGGGTACAATCTTACGGTTCACGTTGTGTAAAACCTCCGATTATCTATGGTGACGTATACCGTCCTGAAGATATGACTGTCCGTTGGTCTTCATATGCACAATCATTGACAAATCGTCCGGTTAAAGGTATGTTGACTGGTCCTGTAACAATCTTACAATGGTCTTTCGTACGTAACGATCAACCGCGCTCAACAACGACTTACCAAATTGCATTGGCGATCTTGGATGAAGTACAAGCCTTGGAAAAAGCAGGTATCAAAATCATACAAATCGATGAACCAGCTATCCGTGAAGGATTACCGTTACGTAAAGCTGATCAAAAAGATTACTTGAACTGGGCAGTACGTGCTTTCCGTGTCTCTTCATCAAATGTTGAAGACGATACACAGATTCACACACACATGTGTTATTCTGAGTTCAATAATGTGATCGAAGATATCGCTGCAATGGATGCCGATGTTATCACGATTGAGACTTCACGTTCTCAAATGAAATTATTGAATGCTTTCGCCGGTGATTTCAAATATCCAAATGATATTGGTCCAGGTGTTTATGACATTCACTCACCACGTGTTCCAAGCAAAGATGAGATGGTAGATCTATTGCGCAAAGCAAAAGCAGTAGTTCCAGCAGAACAACTTTGGGTTAATCCTGACTGTGGTTTGAAAACTCGTGCTTGGCCAGAAACCAAAGCGGCTTTAGAGTCTATGGTTGAGGCTGCGAAAATCTTAAGAGCAGAATAATTCTTAAACTATATTGATAAAGCCCTAGCTGAAATTTCAGCTAGGGCTTCTTTATTGGGCTTCGTTCAAAATAAAAACTGTTATCCGAATAAGGTGAGATTATTTTCGGCTGTTCTTCCGTTCTTTCTTGTTTTCCTTTTCGTTCCCGTTCTTAATTTCCTGTTTTCCTTTAATCCGATCTTCAATCGCCTTCAGGCTTGACGAAAAATCGAGGTCAACATTTTCAAGTTTAGCCTTTTTTAACGCCTTCAATGCCTTTTTGTATTTTCTCATTTTTTCAAATAGAAGTGCTTTCTTGATCCAGATTCCTGTCAAGGGCATGGCCGGAAGTGTCAAAGCAAATTTGATCGTCTTTTTTGCAGCTTCATACTCCCCCATATCAATCAATGTCTGAATGAAATAAGGATATACTTCCAGTGCCTGCACATTATGCACCAAAGCTTCCTGGAAATACCTTTTTGCCTGCTCATAGTCCAATAGCTGTTCGGCATGAACTCTTCCCATCAAACACAGCGCCATTGTATTGGACTCATCATAGGATAGCGCATAGGATAAGGATTCCATGGTCTCCTCCAAATACATCGGATAGTTATCCAGCGCCTGAAGGACATATTTATTTACTGAATTCATAAAATTTTCTAAAACATAACATTCATATCCAGCTTTCACGATAACTTTGAAAGTAACTGGATTTTTAAAACTCCTGAATAAGCTAAGCATATTGGAAAAGTGGACTACCATTTCGAGCGCCACGTTTTAGCCAATATCAACCTAGGTTACTTAACGTATTAAGAAGAAGATTAGGAAAGGGCCGTATTCCGAAGAATATTCCCGAGAATCTTCTCTGTGGACGAAGCGGGGTTTTCTAATATTGCAAACATATTCTTCCGTTTTTATTAATTACTCTATTGAATTGCAAAGATTCAAAATATTTACCAAATTCCAAAAACTTTTGATTATTAATCTGTTATATTGTTCAGCACGATATTGGCATATTATTGTCGCATCAATTTCACTAAAATTCAACGACTATTTCCCCATCTTTGAACTATGGAAAGTCAATCAGCTAATCAATTAATCAAACTAGCAAGAAAACGTAAGGGACTAACGCAGCAGGAACTCGCCGATCAAGCGGGGGTATCGCTAAGAACAGTGCAACACATAGAAAAAGGCACGGAAGAAATCAGTGGATTTAGTCTCAAACAGATCAGTCAAATTTTGGAAATACCATTAGAACAACTCATTATGCCAAATGTAAATCAAATCAGTATCGACAACAATCAAACAGGAAGTATTAAAGCGCTATATTTAGCATCGCTCACCTTTTTGGTCAATCCATTATTAGGGCTATTGGTCCCAGCAATTATGGGTTATACGAAACAAAACAAAGACGCCTTATACAGTAAGCACCTAAAAAAAATAATTATAATACACGCTGTTGGACTATTTTTTCTCGGAAGTTTCATAGGCTATATCATTATTGCAGATTTTTTTAAAATTGCACTACCGTCTTTTTTAACCAATATCTTTAATAGCGCCTATTTTTTACTCATCCCAGTATGCTATTACATATTGATTCTAACGTTTACTATTTTTAATTATATTGCAATAAGAAAAGCCAAGCTCAGTTCTGCAAACTAAACCAATACAAATGAATCTATTGTGATCAATATCACAGCGGTTTCTTTTGAACAATCAATACCCAATCATTCTCCAACAACAGATACCCTGTTTCGTAAATAAAGCTATAGGTCTGCCCCTTGTTATTGGAAAAAGTATGTGTATGAAACTTAAAATCAAATCCCAACCGCTTTAACTTTTCCCGTTGGATCTTCACCATACCCTCCCCACTCAATGCATCTAATAAAATACGGCGGTTTTTTCGTAGGATATTATTCACATTGCGCACCAGATTGGTCTGGTCGCTATTTAATTTATTGTTATAGGCGTTCCGGCAAGCATCATCACAAAATCGCTTGTCCGAACGGCCATATATTACTTTGCCACATTCAAGGCAGACTTTTTCTCCAGAACTCATAACGGAAGATTAAACGACAACAAACGGTTACAACCGACTATAGTCGAATACAAATGGTAAATAGACGACTATAGTTATTTCCCCACCCCACCTTTGCTTAAGATCATTCGGCGTTCATAGCCAATGACCATCAACTAAAATAAGAATTATTAAAAACTTTTAAAAATTAGACACATGAGCACATTACGCAACAAAGTACAATTGGTTGGGCATTTAGGAAACGACCCGTTAATCAAAACAACTTCCACTGGCACCAATTACTCCATATTACGTCTCGCCACCAATGATCTTTTCAAGAACAAAGCCGGTGAATGGGTTGAAGAAGTTCAATGGCATACACTCGTGGTTTGGGGTAAGCAAAACAATACCATTGAAAAGAAATGCCAACGTGGGACCAAACTCATGGTTGAAGGCAAACTCACCTATCGTAACTATGAGAACGCAGATGGGGTAAAACAATATGTCACAGAAATTAAAGTAGATAATTTTATGATTTTATCTGATTCGAACGGTGCCAAAGATGACATCCCAACACCTCCAGATGAAAATGAAGACGATCTGCCTTTCTAGTATGATCAACGAGGTAGGTTTTCAAGCCCCTACCTCGTCGATTGTTTCCAACTTATTTTGTCAGGCTTGCAGTCAACGCTCTTCCTAGGTTCTCTGCATAAGCCTTCCATAATTTAGCATCTTCTGGCGTAAACTTAGCAACAGCTTCAGTTTCTTTGGCCGCCCATTCCTGTCGCTTCGCTGCAAGCTCCTTGAGTTTAACAACATCGCCGCTTTTAGCAACAGCGATAAATTCTTTGATATATTTTGTATAATCCTCCGCCAATTTTTGTGTCTCAGCAGAACTAAATTTCGGTATTGGCACTTCGCCACCGCTATTTTCTACCGACGTTTCGGCCGTATCTTTTTTTAAGTCAATAGCGGCAGTTGTATCTTTTACTTCGACTTTTTTAGTCGTGGAATTATTGCAGGAAATAACAAAAAATCCAGCAATTAATGCTGATAAGGCTACTTTCTTCATTTATTTAAATTTAGTTTTTTAAGTCTGGTCATTTATTCGTTTATGCGTGTTGTTCTAAAGCTAAATAAATCACTCTAGTTTTATCGGATCGACAAGTTCACCATCATCTTAATCACAACCCTACCTTTTTGTAACGTTACTTTATTATCGAACTAATTTAATTACAATGCCCGACTCTACGAAATTTTTTGTGGACACTCACATTCTGCAGGCCTGAGTTAGGAGTCTTCTTTTCTTGTAGGCAAGTCAACATCAGATCAACTCCAAGGCCGTACATATTAGGGGTATTACAAGGGTAAACCCCTGCAAACCCCTTGTTAATACCTTGTAAATGGACTGCGATTACATAATTAACCACGGATATGATAACAACATGGAAATACGCCCGATACCGGCAAAACCGAATAAACAATAGGAAAAAGTTCCACGCAATTAGATTCGCTCAAACCTGCCATACAATTTCCAGAAATATGCTTTCTCCCCCATAGTGAGATCAATCTTCTTCCAGGCATTTAAGGCTAAACTAATCTCCTTTTCCTGCAAACTGTATTTTCCAATAAAGAACTCTTCTTCGGAAAAATACAAACCAAATGCTTTATCCAACGTATGTAGGCTCTGAACATCTACCTCTTCAAAAAATAAAATGGATTGAGGGCCAGCCAAAAAATCACTCGGCACCGGAATAGCGTCAGCGTATTCGATTGCGATGAGGCGGTTCCTACTTTGCAAAGGAAATTCAATTATTGGAAGCTCTTCTAATTTCGAAAAATAACTACCCGCCTCAAAAATACCATCTCGTTCCAGCAGCGGGATTTGTAACAATCTTTTACGTCCAATAAGAGAAACATTTGGATCAAAATAATCATTGAAATTAAGAATTTCATTGACAGATAGATTTTTTTCAATAAGATGCTGCACAGGAATGCCAAAATAATTTGCAATTTTTAGAACAATCTCAATTTTTGGCTCTGCACGCATTTCTTCGTAAGACGAAATATTACCTCTAGTAAGATTAAAAATATCCCCAAATGCCTGTTGACTCATTCCTTTCACTTTTCTTAATTTCTTAATATTGTTGCCTACGTTGCTCATTTTAAAAAAAATTGAATATTTATTGCAAAATATTTTTGCATTTTTATTACCTTTATGCAAAGAATATGTGCAATATATAAAAAACTTGATTATGTACTTCTCAAAAATTGAAAATTATATCGCCAATATCGGTTACACCATCACCCATAAGGATACAAAAGAAGGAATCTTTGTCATCGAAAATGAAGACGACGGAATCCGTAACCTGATTGTAGGCATTGCCCAACCCATCCTGATTTTTGAGCAATATCTTTTTACAATCAGCAATGACACCATGGATATGTTCAAATCACTATTGATAAAAAATAGAGATATTATACACGGTGGGTTTGCATTAACAGAAGATGGTACCAAAGTTATATTTCGGTATACCTTACAAATACATAATCTCGATCAGAATGAGTTTGATGCAGCCATTAATTCGCTGAGTCTTTTGATGAGTGAATATTATAATCAGTTAATAAGTTTTTCAAAATTATAGAATAATGAATATTTTTAAGAGAATTTTCAGAATTGGTCAAGCCGAGATCCACGCAGTCGTGGACAAAATGGAAGACCCTATCAAAATGACGGAACAGGGTATCCGTGAGATGAAAGAGGACCTGGAACAATCGTTAGAAGCCTATGCTAAAGTTAAAGCGTTAGCCATACGTACCCAAAACAATTGTGAAAGGAAAAAAGAAGAAGCCAATGAATTCGAAAACAAAGCTATTCTATTACTCCAAAAAGCACAAAAGGGAGAATTAACGACAGAAAAGGCAGAAGGTCTTGCAAAGGAAGCGCTGTTGTTGAAAAAACAGTTATTAATCGAAGCTGGTGAATTGGAGAAACAAGCCGTGATTCATCAAAGTTCATCGGATGAGCTACACAAAAATGTAGACATTCTCAAATTCAATATATCGAAATGGGAAGGTGAACTCTCTACTTTAAAGGCACGTGTAAAGGTATCCAACGCAGCTAAAATGGTCAATCGTCAGCTCGCTAATATCGATTCCAATAGTACGATTTCCATGTTAGAACGTATGAAAGAGAAGGTCGAGGAAGACGAGGCACTAGCAAAGGCCTATGGCGAGATTGCACTAGGTAACAAAAGTAAAGTTGATGAGATCAACGAGACCATCGGCGGGTCTGAAGCCGTCAACAACGAATTAGAAGAACTAAAAAGAAAATTAAATAATGATGAAAAGATTTGAATATAAAACGCTAAAAATTGAACCTAAAGGTTTTTGGGGAACAAAGTTGGATCCCGAAAAAATTGATGAAATCTTAAATGATCTTGGAAATCAAGGCTGGGAATTGGTAACCATGCAGGACCTTGAAGTCAATGGGAATTCCTGGTCTTTTCATTATACTTTCAAGAGAGAGAAAATTTAAACAATAACACTATGACAGAACTAATCAATATCTTATTCAATCCATTGTCCAATGGAATTATGACAGTCTTAACTGGCATGTCTGTAGTGTATTGGTTATTTATGTTTCTGATGGGTGATGGAGTACATCTATTTGATGCCGATGCAGATATAGACCTCCATCCTACACCTGATGTCACGGACGTTGATGGCTCACATGATATCGCAACTGAGGGCGGCGATCATGCACACCATCATCATACGGATACGGACGCTAATACAGAACCTGGTTTCTTTGCAAAAGCAATGGATTACATCAATGTTGGCAAAGTACCCATCATGCTTATTGTAACACTGTTCAAATTTATAGGCTGGATAATTACCATTGTTTCTTCGCTCTTTATCGACGTTGCTTCATGGGGGATAAAGTCCGTATTAATCCTGATCCCTGTTTTTATTGTTACATTTATTTTAATGCATTTTCTGACCAAACCTTTAGCTAAAATGTTCAAAAGTATAGGTTACAATGGCGAAGAAAGTCACGATTTTCTTGGTCGCATGGGTAAAATGAGAGCCAGTATTGAAGGCAAGAAAATAGGTTCTGCCGAATTTATCATCCAACAGGATCCTATTCGCCTCAATGTTGTCAGCCATAATGGGGAGAAAATAGGCTATGGAGACGATGTCATTATTGTTGACGAATCCAAGGACAAGAAATATTATTATGTGACCAAAGAAATCACGATAGACAATATTTAATGGAAAAGGAATAAACGCAAAGCCCCGACACTAAACAACTGTCCTAAAAGAGCGAATCTTTATCCTTTTAAATTCTAATCGTAAACCCAAATATTAAAATCTAAATAAATACAAATCATATGCTATATCAACCTCTTTTATTTTTAAGTGGCTTAAACGGAATTATACTTTTAATTGTCGGTTTGGCTGTCTTTTTAATTTTTGCATTCTTTGTTGTATTGAGTGCATTCTACAAGAAAATTCCACAAGGGAAGGCGATTGTACGAACCGGTGTTGGTGGTACAAAAGTAGCATTCAACAAGGGAATGTATGTTGTACCTGTATTTCACAAGATGGAGATCATGGACATCTCAATCAAAAAAATTGAGATTGCCCGTATGCAGGGTGAAGGTTTGATCTGTAAGGACAATATTCGTGCAGATATCAAAGTTGCTTTCTTTGTTCGTGTCAATAAAAATGTAGATGATGTGATCAATGTAGCCCAAAATTTAGGTTGCGACCGCGCCAGTGAACCAGAAACATTAAAAAGTATTTTTGAATCTAAATTCTCCGAAGCACTCAAAACAGTAGGTAAGAAATTTGATTTCATTGAATTATACGAAGCCCGTCGCGAATTCCGTGATGAGATACTCGACGTCATCGGAACTGATCTTAATGGTTATATTTTGGACGACTGTGCGATTGATTACCTTGAACAGACCGACATCGAACATCTCAATCCAAATAATATCCTAGACAGTGAGGGTATCAAAAAGATCACCGAATTAACAGCCAAACAAAATATAAATGCCAACTTCATTCGTCGTGATGAGGAGAAACTAATCAAAAAACAAAACGTGGAAGCAAGGGAAGCGATTCTAGAACTAGACCGTCAGCTTGCCGAAAAGGAAGAGAAACAAAAACGGGAAATTGACAACATCAGAGCACGCGAAGAAGCAGAAATAGCAAAGGTACGCGAAGAAGAACGTCTCAAGTACGAAAGCGTCCGGATTTCTACCGAAGAGCAACTCGCTGTTCAAGAAGAAAATAAACTGCGGCAGATTATCATTGCTGAAAAGAATAAACAACGTACCGATGCTGTGGAGGCCGAACGTGTAGAAAAAGATCGCGCCTTAGAACAAACAGAACGCGAGCGCATTGTTACCTTAGCACAGATCGACAAAGAACGCTCGATCGAAACCGAAAAGAAAAGTATCCAAGGCGTTATCAAAGAACGTGTACAATTGGAAAAAGGTGTTGTTGAAGAGCAACAAGGCGTCAAAGACATCGAAGTATTCCGTGAAGTAGAACGTAAAAAACAAGCGGGTGTTATTGCGGCATCACAAGAAGCAGAAGAAAAATTAATTTCAACTGTTAAAGCTGCCGAAGCTGCAAAAATTGCGGCAGAACAGGAAGCAGAGAAAAAAGTAATCGACGCGGAGGCTGCTCGTAAAATCGCCGAAAAGCGTGCACAAGAGCTATTGATCGATGCGGAAGCGAAAAAAGAAGCATCACTCAAAGAAGCCGAAAGTCGTAAGATTATTGCCGAGGCACAAGCCAAAGAAGAAGCTGCGCTTGGCTTATCCGAGGCCGAAGTTATGATTGCCAAAGCTGAAGCTGAAGAAAAACAAGGTACTGTAGAAGCTAGTGTCATTGAGAAGAAAGCAGAAGCGATGCGTAAAGAGGGCTTAGCACAGGCGGAAGTTGTGCGTGAGAAAGCGCTTGCTGAAGCCAAAGGTATCGAAGAGAAAGCTGAAGCGATGAAGAAATTAGACGGCGTGGGCAGAGATCACGAAGAATTCAAATTGCAATTGCAAAAAGAACGTGATATTGAACTCGCACACATCAATATCCAAAAAGACATTGCTCAAGCACAAGCTGGCGTATTATCGGAAGCACTTAAAACAGCAAAAATCGATATTGTTGGTGGTGAAACCATGTTCTTTGAGAATATCGTCCGTCAAGTATCCAACTCCAAAGGTTTTGATCACTTGATTGACAACTCCAAACATGCCACAGCTATTAAAAATTCTTTGATAGGTCCAGATGGACAAGGAGACCTCGCAGAGAAGGTGCGTGGATTAGCCGATAAATATGGAATTTCCACAAACGATATTAAGAACCTCACCGTTTCAGCAGCATTGATCAAACTTCAACAAGCGGCGACTGATGCTGAAAATGGCGAAGATACAAGCTTCATTAATTCTTTGTTCGGATTGGCGAAAAACTTGGGCATATCAAACAAAAAACTGTCCTAGTCCCTCCCCAATTCATTATTGCTTGCAATGATAATTACCATTGCAGGCAATAAACAAAAGATTTTATCACATATACCAAGTCGAGAAAGCTCATTTTATGCCAGAAGAAAACGTAATAAATCAGAACGACTCCCTTGATCAAGGTGCATACGAGATTATTCGGAAGCGGCTTCTTACACAAAAAGAAGAGCTTACTATCAAACTCCAACAACTAAATAATGCCCGCAAGGAAATATTTAATGCGACAAGTTTTATACTCAGGGCCAATCAACGGATCACCACAGAAAATAACTGTGTTGCTCGTGGTATTTTAGCCCTGGACAAGCTATGTATATTTGGTTATAATGTCCATTTTGGGTTACGCACCGAAATTAAACTCGAAGATGTTTTCAGTGTATATACATTCGAAAACAATCAGTTTATCCCACAATCACTCGATCTGATCAATGATCCTAATTTCATTGGCGATTACCAAAATTTATACAAATACTATCGCGACTCGATCTTTTCCAAGTTTCGACGTACGGAAAACTATCTTTATATGATCTTTCAGACCAGCAAAAATCCTGCTGACCTGAAGGCATTCAAGTGGTTGATTAAAGACGGAAAGCTCCAATATCAGGACGACCGCAGCATCCATGAAGTCAAATTACCCAACCAATTTGAATTTGAATGGACAAAAACAACCTTGGAAGACCGTCGCCTCGGAAAACACCCACACATATCCATTAAGGACAAGATCTTTATAGAAGCGATCAATGGCGATATTACTTTCAAAATTGAAAATAACACCGATACAGGGAAAGGAATCTTCTCCGAAAAAGTTTCAAACGCCGACCAACAATTGGATGATGCGGATTACTACTATGCAGACCTTGGCAATTTGATTGCCGTTCGCATCAAACCGTATCAAGAAGATTTCCGTGCATTTGTCTTTAATCAACGGACAAAAGAAGTGGTGAATCTTAAATCCCTTAATGAATCAGCCATTTTACTACCCGATAATCAAGGAATCATTTTTTCTAACGGATACTACCTGCAGAATGGCACCCATAAAATCTTTGACGTCCAGTTTGACCGGGTTAGTTTCCTTAGACGCATCGCATCACCAAACGGTGAAGACTTCCTCTATATCTTTTGTCAGGAGGAAACGAATACCTACATCTTACTGTCTTATAACATCATTCAGCAGCATGTCGAAACGCCGATCATCTGCAATGGATTCACACTTTTTAAAGACGGTAGTTTAATTTACTTCCATACAGAGGCCGAAGCAACAAGGCATCATCAGGTTCAGATCTGGGAAACCCCTTACATGGCCGTGCTCAAAGAAAATGAGTTAAAAAAAGACGACCCGCTTTATAAGGTTGGTAATAAACAGATCGTACAGGCCATGGCCGAAGCACAAGAAGTCATACAGCTCATCAACAAAGAAGATAGTTATGAAGGCCTTTACGAGGATATACTCAAAAAATCGACTGTCCTTCTTGACTCTTATTTTTGGATAAAGGATGAAGCCTTGTCCAACCTTGGTCAGCCATTAGCTCAGATCAAGGAGGTCGCTAATACGGCAATTGACGAATTTGTTAAGGTCCAAGCCCAACGTAAATACGCTACAGAGCTCAATAGCACTGCCGAGAAGAAAATGGAAGAGCTTACCTTTTCCATCAATAGTACTGTAGTCGAAAAGCTTGACCAACTTGTTCATCAACTGGCAGATTCACGACGTTTACAGGGCGAAATCATTGACCTCAAAAATGTCAGATATATTGATATAGTCCGTATCGATGCTTTACTCGAGAAGCTGCAGTCAATCACCACCGAACTTGCCGAAAAGACAATTGCTTTCTTGCTCCGCGACGAGGCTTTACAACCCTATGAGCAGAAAGTGGAGCAGCAGAAAAACAATGTTGCTGCAATTGTCAAAGTCTATGACGCCAAAGCGATTGAGGAAGCCAATTCGGCTATATCGAGTGAATTGGAGCTGTTGATCGATATTCTAAACAGTTTAAAAATTGACGACTCCACCCAAACCACCAAAATCATCGAGAAGATAGCCGTTATTTTCTCGTCCTTGAATGAGGTCCGGGCGCAGCTTACGCGCAAACTCAATTCATTAAAAAGTACGGAAGCCATTGCGGAATTTTCTGCCCAACTTACTCTGCTGGAACAGTCTGTCACCAACTACCTTGAACTCTCTACGACAACTGAAAAAGTAGACGAGTATTATACCAAGGTCATTGTCCAACTGGAAGAACTCGAAAGTAAGTTTTCAGAATTTGAGGACTTCGCCCTGAAAATAGCAGATAAACGCGATGAAATCATCAAAGCATTTAATTCCCGCAGAGAGCAAATCGTTGAACAGATCAACAAACGTAGCTCTTCACTCGAGCAAATTGGACTTCGCGTATTAAAGAATATCGAAAACAAATCAAAGACATTTGCAACGCGTGAGGAAATCCTAAGTTTCTTTGCTTCAGATTTGATGATTGACAAAATCAGACAGCTTGTGCAAGAACTGAAAACGCTCAGTGACGTTTCAAAAGCCGAAAATCTTGAAAACCTGCTCAAAAAATCTCAGGAGGATGCATTACGCATTTTACGTGACAAGAATGATCTTTTTGTAGATGGAGAGAACATTATTGCGCTTGGCAAGCATAAATTTGCCGTCAATAGTCAGTCACTCAGTTTAACACTCGTACGCAAAAATGACGAACTATTCTTCCATCTTACCGGAACGAGCTTCTATCAAAAAGTCAAAGGATCCGAGATCGAAAACTTTAGCGATATTTGGGATCAGGAACTGATTTCCGAAAACAAGGACGTATATCGGGCTGAATATCTCGCCTATAAAACATTCCTTGCTTCCAAAGGACAGTTAGATTTTGATGCCAACCTGTTTATCAATCAGACTGTCGAGCAAAGTTATTCGGAAGGTTATGTCAAAGGAGTGCATAACTTTGATGCCTTGGTAATCTATGATACCATCAAACAGCTAGATAGCAAGCTTGATCTTTTACGTTACGATGCTCATTTGCGTGCTATGGCACAATTGTTTTGGCATTCACTTGCGCAAGACGAGCAGGAAAAACAGAAAGCGTTGATTCAATCTACACATTCGGTATTAAAAGCATTTCCAAATTCCACACGCTACCAATCTGTCGTGGACGAACTCACAAAATTATTCATCAATTGGGACACCCATTTGGATCGTTCGACATTTCATGCGGAGGACGTCGCGAGCTATCTCTTCCAGACGTTCACAAGCTACAGCAAGTTTGTCGTCAGTGAGCAATCGGATGAACTTAAAAAGGCTTTCATCCGGCTATTGGAAAACAAAAAGAGTTTTAAACTCTTTGAAGCAGATATTCAGCATACACAATTTAGTCTCGTAGACCGCTTCTATTTGACCTTAAATTGGCTAAATTCTTTTATCGACGAGAACGACGATTACCAGGATTTCCAAAAGTACGTGGAGGAAACTGCAGTCACGCTTCTTTATCCGAAGGATGAATACCAATTGATCATCGCCAAAGACAATGCACTCATCCAGGGATTAAAGGGAAATCACGCGATCTTGAACAATGGAGAAGAGCAGATTCAATACCATCAATTTCTGCGTAGATTGAAGACTTTTGCCGAATGGAATGTTCCTCGTTTTCAAGAATTCGCTTCTTTGAAGGAGCAGCTCGGAAAAACATACGCCAAGGAGCTGAAAATCGGAGAATTTGAACCAAAAGTCCTAACATCTTTTGTCCGAAATAAGTTGATCAACGAAGTTTACTTCCCATTGATCGGAAATAATTTGGCCAAACAGCTGGGGGCAGCTGGCGACAATAAACGTACCGCCAGGATGGGTATGCTTCTCCTCATTTCTCCGCCAGGTTACGGAAAGACAACATTAATGGAATACCTCGCGAAAACCATGGGATTACATTTTGTGAAAATCAATGGACCTACAATAGGGCATTCCATTACTTCAATAGATCCTGTGGAAGCGAAAACCTCTGGTGAACGTGAGGAACTTAAGAAGATCAATCTTGCTTTCGAAATGGCCGATAATGTGATGCTTTACCTCGATGATATCCAACATTTGAATCCCGAATTCCTTCAGAAATTCATTTCATTGGCTGATGGGCAACGTAAGATCGACGGTATTTTTGAAGGTGAGAGTAAAACATACGATTTGCGTGGGAAAAGATTCTGCATCGTAATGGCAGGAAACCCTTACACCGAAAGCGGATCCAAATTTCAGATTCCAGATATGTTGGCCAACCGTGCGGATGTATACAATCTTGGGGATGTGATCGGTGATACCGAAGCACTTTTCAATCTCAGCTTAATTGAAAATGCGGCAATTGAAAACAGCTACCTTGAAAAAATAGCAAGCAAATCCTTCAACGATTTCTATGCTTTAGTGAACTATGCACAATCGGTTGTAGATCAACTTCCCGATTTAGAAGGCAATTACCTGAAGCAAGATATCGATGATTTTATCACGGTATTAAAACATGTGTTAAAGATCAGAAACGTTGTCATCAAGGTCAACCAAAATTATATTCAAAGTGCGGCCATGCAGGACAATTACCGAACAGAACCGCCGTTCAAACTGCAAGGGTCTTATCGGAATATGAGTAAGCTCGTCGCACAAGTTGTGCCGATGATGAACGAACAGGAAATCGATCAAGTTCTCCTCGCACATTATGAAAGTGAGTCACAAACCCTTACTGCCGATACGGAAAGTAATCTTTTAAAATTGAAAGAACTTGCTGGATTAATCAATACAGTGGAACAAGAACGGTGGGAACACATCAAAGAAATATTCCGCAAGAACAATAAACATGGTGGACTTGCCAAAGATGATAAGGTCTTTGCACAAATGCAGGACTTTAATGAAAACCTAGAGGGTATCATACAAGCTATCCGTGCTTATAGGAATTAATATTCGTCCTGATTATTCCAGCTGACGTAATTGGAAGCGTCAGCTGGAATAATCATTACCCTAAACAAAGACATAACTTTTCACTGCTAAGAATAGCGGAATGGCTACCCATTTACCGTCCCTGAAGACACCGTAAATATGCCAAAGTCATCGATCAGCATACGTTCCTTAACAACTCCATTGTACGCCATCAGACGATCTAATTCTTTCTGCGAACGACGACGCATCACCCAGTCCTTTTTCTGATGACTGTTTAACACGTAAGCAATCATCTTTAACTGTGGATGCCATGGCTGTCCAGTATAAACCAAATGACTGCTTGATTCGCAAATCGAAATTGCGCCTTTTACAGCCCTACTTGCCATTTCATTGTCACCAAAAAGTTCAAAAATACCTGAGATAATAACAATATTAGGCTCGAATTCCAGTTTGGAATAGGTAGCTGGATCAAAACAATCGTAATTGGTAAATCGTATCCCCTGCAATCCATTTCTACGGATAATCCTCTCTCCCACCTCAATATTGGACAACAGGAATTCATTAATCACGATTTCGGCTTCGGAATATTTCGCTTTGATATCAAATAAGTAATTGCCGGTGCCACCTGCAATATCCAATATCTTCACGGTCTTTCCAGCAGCTTTGACCTTCGCGATATTCTCTTCCAATAACTGTAATAAGTGCTGTTTTCGAATGCGAATTCCTTTCCATCCAATCGCCTCCAGATAACCTCGGTCGAGGATACGACCGAACCGATTTTTACCCTGCGATTCATTGCGATAGACGTAGTCCAGCGATATCCCCGAATCAAATCCAAACTGCAGTCCTAAATTCATTCCTTTACTTAAGGAACCTATTTTGCCCAATGCCCATTTCTGAACCGCATAGTTCAATTTTTCACCTGCAGGAAGTAATTTATGGTATAATTGTTCATACTCTTTCACCGAAAAATCATCGGGTTCGAGCGTCAGTTCAGGACTTTGTCGGGCATAGGCTTTGTCGATAAAATTTCGCAGATAGTGATAAACTTTCTGCCGATTTGTTTCAAATAGAATCCCGTGGTAGAAATTACGTAAAGTGATAAAAGTCTTCAACTTTGAAGCTATTGTCACAAAGAATTTTTTCTGCACCGAATTTTTGACCACATAATCTTTTTCAGCAGAAAGGACAATCACAGGGATATCAATCGCCGCAGCGTCTTCAACAATACGCTCGCCAGCTTTTAATAGATCAACCAACAAAGCACCATTGATAGATTTGGAAATCAACGGATCGGCATCGTAAGACTTCTGCTGATCGATATCGTGAGTCAACACCTTAGATTTGACATAACTCTGGATAATCAGATCTTTTTTTAGCTTTGTTCCCAAAGCAATCATCTGATTTGCCAAGGGCACATATAATTTAATTTCAAATGCAGGTGCCAACAATGCGATACCTGCGACTTTAGGCGCAAAATCATGTACCCAGGCACTGACAACAACTCCTGCAATACTATTGGCGATAACGAAAATGTCTTTCGAATCAACCAAATATTCGTGGCCTATATAATGAACGAAACTATCTAAATCCCGTACATAATCCATAAAGATCGGTGAAACTGGTTCTTTCGTATAACCATGTCCGCGCAAATCAAATGCAAAGATGGAATGATCGGCAAACTGGGGATCCGTAGCCATCTCCTGCAGACGTTCCGAATGCTCATGCCCCCGGTGCAGTACGACCAATGCCCGCTGTCCGGCCTGATAATTCCAAACGCGATATAATAACTCCCCTTGATCAAAACTCTTGAAGTAACCTGATTTCATGTATAATTTTTACGTACTAATTTCAAATAGTATATTTCATAACAAAGATCATGCAAAGGACCGTCTAGCTATTTCTCTCGACCAGCACCTCCATCAACTCAAGTGCATGTTTATGCAATACAAGATGCTTATTATGAGATTTAACACGATCTATAGCATCCATTAAATCTAAAGATAATATTTTTTGTGACAATAGAACAGCAAAAATCATACTCCTGCTGTAACCCATTGTACAATGTATAATCATATTTTCACCTCGCTTCAATTGTTGATAACTGATTACGAGCGCTGCCAATATCCTTTCGGCATCCGACAATTTAATTGCTGCTATATCCAACAATGGAAACGAATGATAGTTTTTCTCCAAATGTAGAATAGGTATTTCTTCCAATTCAGCAGCCAGATCAAAAACAACCAGATGCTTATTCAGACCAAGCACACGGAGATCTCCTGCAGTCATCCTCGGCCCCACATAACAACCTGGTAAAATTTCAAATAAAGGCGGATTATTGCTGCGTCTGACAAAACGCCACAGTAACCAATATATGCATTGATATGGACAATAAAACCATTTTTTAAATCCAGGTATCCAACCTTTATCATTTTTTAGAAACCTTGGATTATTGATAACATAATTCCTTCCTACCGCAATGCAGACCAGGGATGGCCAACACAAAAGATATATTCCAAAAGCATGAACTCCGCCCCACAATGCCAGTAACAATAAACTCCAGCCAATGGCATAGTAAACGTTACCAATTCTTTGGTTTCTACGACAAATCTCCGCTTCGAGGTCTAATTTCGTCTTTTCGTATAAATTTGCCTTTTCGGTACCAGCCAAAAAGGGCAAATTCCCGGCCTTTAACATAGATAATGCACTGTCATGAAGCAGTCCCGATGGAGATGGGAATAGAACGAATCCCATATGAACCAAAATCAATGCGGTCAGCACATCCACCAGATGGTGCTGATAAACGGTGAGTGTAGCAATCCCCGTGAGCAGCAGCCAAATTCTCACAGCCTCTTTTTTCCATCCTTTTAGCTGCCTACCGAGCACCGACCAAAACAGACATGCATAGGCCACATGCAACGAAGGTGCTTGATTAAATGGGGAATCGTACTTCCCTAAAAAGGCGAAGAAAAATTCAAAAACTGAATGCTCAACGCTAGGCCTATCAAAAGAAAATCGCAAGGGAAAAATAAAAAAACAACAAATAGAGAAGATGGTAATGAAACTGAAACGCTTCGTATAGACCCAAAGCTCTTCTCGACTTCGACAACAGAAAGGAACCACAGCGAAGAACAAACCACTGCTCATGTAGGGGATAATCATCCAAGAAACGAACGGCATAAAGTGTTCAAAAGGAAACACAAACGAAGATACAGTAGTCTGATTTGCAGCATGGACCGCAGCAGCAGAATAAGTCACCTGGAAAAATAGCGCACAATAAAGGAAAACAGCAAATTGCAGTCCCCCATTTTTCAGTCGTTTTTCATCCATTTGGCCTTCCTCGACATAATTTTATTCAATACGATATTTGGAAGTAGTCCCAGCGATGCCATTAACCACTTCATACGCTTCGGAAACACTACTTGCTTCTTCTTCTGTTCGATAGCTGCCATTATACGCTGTGCCGCATCGCCTACGGGGATTAAAAATGGCTTTTTAGACAAATCTTGCTTGTTGAGTGTTCTTAGCTTTTCCGTATCCACATATCCCGGGGCGATAACAGTAACCGCAATTCCATACGGCTGGAGTGCCCTACGATAGGCATCTGCCACTTGGATTGCAACACGCTTGGTCTTACTATATAGGCTTGAATTGGGAAAATGAAGCGTTCCCGATACCGATGCGACGATTGCAATCTGTCCTTCCGATTGACCCTGCATAACCATTCTTGCCGCTTCAAAACAATTTATCGTACCCATCATATTCACCTGTAGCATGGCAACCGCCTCCTGATAACTTATCTGTTGAGCAACGTCATCTGCGTAACTCCCGGTACAATTAATAAAGAGGTCCAAAGATGAATGTGCACAAAATGTGCTGACCGTACCCTGCAGACTGTTTAATTGACATACGTCTACTTCAAAACTTTTAAGGCTATGCGTCCAGGAATATGCTGACATTTTCGTTAGATCACGTCCACATACCGCTACCTCTGCTCCTTGATCAAGATAACGCTTGGCCAACGCAAGGCCTATTCCACTTGTGCCACCGGCAATAAATACTTTCATTTCAATGATTTTAATGTCACCTCATAGCCATAGTTCCATTGCGCTTCCATCGCTTCAGCAAATTCTTCCAGATCTCTCGGGAAAGAAAGCGTAACTTCAAATTTACGCCAATCAATTCCTTTTTTACAGTATTTCCCAGCTAATTGTTTCGCGGCATCCTGTGTATCTATCCAATGTGCATACGGAAAATGTTGTTCCAAATCTGCTAACCGTTTATTTCCACTAAAGCCCAATACTGCCCGTACCAACGCTTCTTCTTGTGGTCTGTAAGGTTGTTTTCGCTCACATATAATGTTTTCAGCAAGCACATTTGCTAGCTCCATTGGAACGAGATCAATTGCTCCACCAGCGTAATGAGTATTATTGGAACATACATGTTCAATATAAAACATATCGGACATTGAAATACGGGCCGCCTGTAGCACAGAAAATTCAGCGCTCAAATGAACTTCTTCAGCCACTGCACTGTGCACATAATTCTCATCCGCAATGCCTATTGCCTCAACAGGCACATTGGCCAATACATCCTTAGTTCCCATCAGCATTTTTTGATAGAGTTTCCGATCTCCACGCCGCTGCCCTACTTCAGACGGGCTGAACAGCATTTTAGCGCCGACCACCAGTGCCGGTATTGCTGCCGAGAATGGTCTATCCAAGGTAGGCAATAGTAAGGAAAGATCCTGTTCCATATCTACGAGATAGCGACTAAAGACATCCTCGATAAAGGGCGCCCGTTTTTTGTTCAGCTGTTTTTTCAAAACATACACGCCCAGCTTCCCCAAACGACGCTGTTCAGTGAGCCGATGATGCAAGAAAAATCGATAAAGTTCTTCAGATTGTAGATAGCACTTGCGGGCTTCATGTGTAGCAAAGGCCTGTATAACAGCGACTGCCATTGAACCTCCGCAGCTCGCTATAAGCAGATCTGGTTTTAAGCCCAGCTCATCTAACGCAGCGTACATGCCCAGATATAGACTGAACCGCGTTCCACCCCCTGAAAATAAAACAGCACGTTGATAAGCCATCACATTGAAATTTTAATTAACCTTCTCTCCACTACATTCGTCAAATTTTATTAATTCCCCAACAACAGGATAATCAAAGCATAAAACAGTGGTGCATTGAAGATCAGACTATCGATACGGTCCAATAAGCCACCATGCCCGGGAATCAATGTTCCAGTATCTTTCACTCCTGCCTTTCTTTTCAGATAGGAAAAAAGAACATCTCCCCAGAATCCCAAAATACCGAAGAACAAACCGAACAACGAAAAGTATAGAAAATTCTGAAAAGGCAGTAGGAAATACCCCAATAAATTACTCAGTATAATTGTTAAGCCGATACCGCCCACACATCCCGCAATTGTCTTATTTGGGCTAATACGCGGAACGATTTTACGTTTGCCAAAAAACTTGCCCATCAGGTATTGAAAGACGTCATTCAGTTCCGTTAACACAACAATATATCCGATTAATTTTAGTCCTAGGAACGCGATGCCATCCATTTTAATGGATCGGATAAAAGCTAAATGGCTAAAGGCAAGCAAACAAGCTACGGCGCCAAAAAACAGTCCAAACACAGTTCCCTTCTTAACCTTTAAACCATAGTTGAAAAATAAAGCAGTCCCCAAACACATGAAGCTGGCCAACACTAAATATTCTTGATAGGAACAAAAGTACAGAAGCAACGCTTGCAACATTGCCATGGAAAGAAATACAAATGGATTCGCCTTCCATTCAGGGATAAACATACGCGCAAACTCGCACATCCCTTGAAAGGTTATCCAGGCAACAAACAAAGGTGATAATGTTGGTGGGACGAAAGCAACCGCCAGCACCAAGACAATGTAACCCCAGCTTCTAACACGAACAGGAACATCTGCAAACTTGCCATTGGCATCAGCCATGCGCCAAAGCCTTTCTCAATCGAGTTACCGAACTCAAAAGTAAGAGTAAGCACAAAACGCCAAAAATATAGCCCGAAATAGCAACGATAGAAATATGCAATAATGCTAAAATTCCATATACGCCCAACAGCAAAGCACGATCACTTTTGCCCATCGGCCCATCGTAACGACGATCATTGGCAATTACCTTCCCTATCAATCCACAAAATTCATTCACAACACTCAAGACAATAAAAGCGACGATTGGATACACGCTTTCCGGATGAAACTTCAACAAAGGAAAAAATAGCACGACATCCGAAACAATATCTCCGACTTCGTTCAAAACCTCTCCGGTCTTGCTTGTCTGATTAAAAAGCCTCGCCATCATACCGTCTAAGGCATTCAAGGCCATGCGTAATAACAATCCGATTGGCAGGACCAAAAAGAAAATCGGGAAACGATCAGCATACCAAAAAAACAAAGCAATAATCAACGAGAATACGATCGATCCAATTGTAATTTGATTGGCCGTTATCTTCCTTTGATGCAAAAAGTTCAAGATCGGCATCAGCAACTGCTGAAATTTTGGTTTCAATTTATAAACAGAAATCATATAGCGCTAGCTGTAACTTATTTTTTATTTTTTTTTAAAAAAAATTTGCATAGTGTAATAAATACACTATATTTGTATCATCATAATTTAGGTTTATAATTGGTTATTTAAGGTTTTCATTCTCCCCGTTTGGAAACCTTTTTTTTGCCCTAAATTACGGATTACCATCTTCCGCCTGCACCACCGCCACCAGAAGATCCGCCACCAAAACTACCACCACCGCCACTACTACTCGATCCTCCGCCAGAGCTACTCGATGTTGAGCGCACTTTAACTGGAGTTGAATGTTCACCATGGGATACCCGATGGCCACAGTTCTTGCATAAGTCAAAGCGTTCTTCCAATCCCTGCGAACTATACGTTGCTGCACGTATCGTCTTGGTACGCCCGGTCTCAAAAGTTCTGTAATGACATGCAGGACAATCACTGAACCCAACATTTTCATCCCAGGGAACCAGCTTTGTTTCATTGGTCGTCTGATCTATCCATATTTCGTACGAACGACTACCGATTTTTTCCTCCAAAAGCTGCCCCTTATCCAGGTATGCACTTTCTCGGGTAGACACATCATCCTTATTCATGCGCAACCAACGTCCAGATTGATCTGGAGGAGCCAATCGAAGTTGATTCTTCCGAATGCGTTTATTCAATCCAATTAGATCAAATAGCGCCAATGGACTAAGCAATAGCGGAACTAAGCCCCAGACACGAAATTTGCGCAAAGCTTTTTGTATATTTTCTTCGTCCTGATAAGAATTGACAATTTGCGTGCGGCTTGCATTATACTTCATCGCCAAGGTGATACTACCAAAAACACCAATAAAATAAGGTAAATTTTTCCACTGATAGACCTCCTCAAAATTATTGAGGGCAAATGCACAGATAAACACCGAGATAAACATTACTATCCCCATACAGCCGCATCCACTGACTAAAGGCGGGAAATATTTACTTTTTTTGGTCAACTTCCCTTTGATCGCTCGGGTCACTTCACCCAACCAGATATAACAGATTGCAAACAAACCTAAAACCAACAGTGAATTTCGCAGGATTGGACTTTTAAAGCTCCAGACAGGTGTTGCCTCTGGCATTAAGCGTTCCAGCTCGGCTTTACTATCCGGTGAGGTGAGAATGGTCTTTATAAATTCTGAAGCCTCCATAACACCCCGGTCGTAATCCTCATTCCTAAAATTAGGTACGAGATATTTTTCGCCAATGCGCTTTAAATAAGCGTCGGGCAAAATACTTTCCATACCATACCCAGTGAGAAAACGGTATTCATGGCGGTCTTTAGCAATAAACAACAAAAGCCCATTGTTACTTTCCTTCTTACCGATCCCCCAGGCATTGAATAATTTTAAAGCAAATTCGAAATCACTGTCGCCAACGTAATCGTTCACAACAACGATGGCAAATTCACTTTTTGTAGTAGCCTCAATCTGCGTCGATAAACCATCTAATTCCGCCACTGTACCTGAGGATAGAATCCCATCAGGATTGGACACAAAATAATCCTGCCCCTTTATTTTTGGACTGGGCAAATTGTCTACTGTATAAGCAATTGATTGTCCAAAAGAAGGTAACCCAGATAGGCAGCTTACCAACAGGATTGAGCAAAGTATATAAAATCGGTGTAATCTCCACATAATTTTAGAACAACAAAAATTTGGTTCATTGTCACGATATTAAGAAAAAAAAATCAAACAAAGGTTTCCGTCAAAAAAAAGCCCATAATCAACCGATTATGGGCCTGTATAATTCAATATTCGTTTGAGCTATTACTATACATCCTTACGATTACTTCATATCATCATTTTGTTGAGCTACAGGGACAGTACATGATCCTGTTTATGTTGTTTATAAAGAAGCAATGCTTAGAAAGGCAAGATTATTAACTAAAGATGTATGACAATAGGAAACTTTCCCATTCGCTGTCAATGACCAAGCCAATGTAAAATCAAGACGCCAATCAATCCAACAACAGAAACGAGCGTTTCCATCACCGTCCATGAGCGAAACGTATCCTTCATGCTCACTCCAAAATAAGATTTAAACATCCAAAACCCAGGATCGTTGACGTGTGAGAACATAAGACTACCCGCTCCCGTCGCTAGCACCATTAATTCAGGAGTAACCTTTCCTGCCTGCACAATGGGAAGCATAATGCCCGCTGCCGTGAGCCCAGCAACACTAGCCGAACCGATAACTAGGCGAATGATACCGGCTATTAACCATGCAAGCACAAGAGGCGACAAGCTCAGGTCTGCGGTTAGGTCAGCGATGTAGTTCGCTACACCACTGTCTACCAAAATTTGCTTAAAGGCGCCTGATGCCGCAATGATAAAAAGGATCATCATTATCCCGCGGATTGCTTCTTCCACACTTTCTGATTGCTCCCGCAAACTTTTACCTTGGCGGATACCCATTGTGTACATCGCCATTAGCGATGCAATCATTAAAGCCACCACTGGGTCACCCAAGAAACGCAGTGCCTTCAGCCAAGAGGAGCCTTCTGGAAACATTAGATGGGAAAATGAACCAAAAGCAATTAAAATTATTGGAAAAAGCCCCGTAAATATACTAATTGCAAACCCGGGAAGCTCCTTCCTATCCGCTTGATTGTGTTCCGGAAAAAACTCGGTCGGTGGATTGGTCGGAATACGCTTAAGCATCCTGCCAAAGAGCGGCCCACCGATAATGATGGCAGGAATTGCCACAACAATGCCATAGACCATTGTTAAACCGATATCCGCTTTGTAGTTAAGCGCTATGGCCGTAGCTCCCGGATGCGGTGGCAAATAACCATGTGTCACGGACAGCGCTGCCAGCAACGGAATGGCTATGTAAAGCAAAGGCATTTTATTGGAAACACATACCATGAAAACGAATGGTACTAAGACGATAAAACCGACATTGTAAAATAAGGGAATTCCTACTAAAAAGCCCGTGAGAACCATTGCCCAAGGTAAGTTCTTTTTGCCAAATACAGCCGTTAGTACCGTTGTAATCTTTTCTGCAGCACCACCCTCCGCCATCAATTTTCCCAGTAAAGACCCGAAAGCCAACAATAGTGCCAACTGGCCCATAGTGGTACTCACTCCGTTTTCAACAGATTTAAGGATGTCGACGGCACTCATATTCATAGCAAAACCGACCGCAACAGAGGTTATCAGTAATGAAAAGATCGTGTTTAACCTGACGACGGTAACTAAAAGAAGTAGTAAAGCTACTCCCAAAATAACGATGATTAGAGGCATAATAATTTATATTTACTTAAAACTCACCTTCCAATATATGGTACAGGCGTTCAAATTTCCGGAAGTTTTTCATATATACAGCGTGATTCTCCGCACTCGGTTTATAATAATGCTCGGTCTCTTGCTCTCCTTCCGCTTGTTTGTTTTTTATAGTAGGCTCACATCCCTGAATACCCAAGGCTTCCAAGCCTATCAATGCTGCTCCCCATGCAGAGCTTTCTACTGTATTTTTGGTGAATACAGGTTTATTGAAAATGTCTGCAAGCATCTGCACGAACAACGATGACCGCGCCAAGCCGCCGCTTGCAAAGATCGTATGAATGGGACCGGTGTTCTCCTCTAACGCGATTCCTACACTGTAAATTGCAAACAACATCCCTTCCATCATGGCACGTGCAAAGTGCGCCCTGCCATGATGCAACTGTATTCCAAAATAAACACCTTTAGCATTGGAATTCCAATGTGGTGCCCGTTCACCAGTTAAATAGGGCAAGAATATCAAGCCCTCTGCCCCCGGAACGACGGAGCCGATCAAAGCATCTAACGACGCCGAAAGATCTCCATCTGCTTCCATTTGGGTATATTCGTTCAAAAAGTTGTCTCGAAACCAGTTGCGTAATACACCGCCATTATTAACCGCACCACCAATTATATATTCATTTGATCTCAGTAGGTAGGTAAATAGTCTTTGTTTTTTTTCTTGATTTGCCTGCGAGCTTGCTACGCGAATAGCTCCACTGGTACCTACAGTTACCGAAGCCACTCCAGGACGTATAGCTCCTACTCCGAGATTAGCCAAACAACCATCGCTACCACCTATAACAAAAGGGGTATCTTCAGGGATATGCATCAAGGCCGCAATTTCTCGGCTAGGCATATTTAAAATATAATTGACCGGAACTGGAGATGCTAGCTGTTCTTCCGATATGCCCGCCAAGCTTAACGCCTGATCAGACCATCTTAGGTGATGTATGTCGAAAAGCCCTGTTGCAGATGCAATGGAATGATCGACCACATACACGCCAAAGAGCCGGTAAAAAAGAAATTCTTTGATACCGATAAACTTGTACGATTGAGCAAATAATTTTTGATCATTGGCCCCTATCCACATTAATTTGCAAAGCAAAGACATGGGATGTATTGGTGTACCCGTCTGCTGATAAAGCAACCTGCCCGCCTCACTTGCCTCCAAGGCAACCGCAATATGCTCACTTCTGCGATCTGCCCATATAATGCAATTGCTAAGTGGCTGTCCTGCCGAGTCAACAGCGATCAGTCCGTGCATAGCACTGCTCACCGAAATACATACAGGTTTCGGTATCTCCACACTAGATTGCCTTAAGCTAATCATGACATGCATAATAGAATCAATACATGCGCCATAAACAATCTCCGGATCTTGCTCATACCACCCTTCCAACGGGTTTATTATAGGATAAGGTATACTATGCTGGGATAAGATGTTACCTGCGTGGTCAAATGCAACAGCTTTCGCAGATGATGTCCCAATGTCTAATCCAATGATCATAAATAAAATTGATGTTTAGGAAAGTTCAATATACGGAATATCTGTTAGCTTACAACAAAAGGCTCAATACCAGCAAAGTAATTGGAGCGAGAAAATCGCCGCATACCAATCTACTGATAATTGTCTTTCGTAGTATCAACATAAATGGTAAATTTCAACTTAGAAAAATGGTATTAAACGATGAGTATAGACAAAAAGAATAACTACGATTTTGGAATAGTTGGACTCGGCGTAATGGTATTGATCGGGAAGGTGTCTTTCACACACTTTGGGATTAAGGAAAAAAAGCTTGAAGGCTCGATTAATATTCTTTTAAAACACAAAAAAGCGGCTTTTATATCAAAAAGCCGCTTTTTATAACTGAGCCCCTATCGGGTTTTACACGACGTTTATCTAGATGCTAACGTTCAATATCTTTCAAGCTACTCATCTTCTTGTATTCCAAGAAACCTTTAATATCTTCAAAATGCTCCCGTACACGTTTATTTCCGAATTCAAAGACTTTCTCTGCCAAACCATCCAAAAAGTCACGGTCGTGCGAAACAAGGATCAATGTACCATCGAAATCTTTTAAAGCATCTTTGATAATGTCCTTTGTCTTCATATCCAAATGGTTTGTGGGCTCATCAAGAATCAATACATTGACCGGTTCCAACAACAATTTTATCATCGCCAAACGCGTTCTCTCCCCTCCAGATAATACTTTCACCTTTTTAGTTGTATCATCGCCGCTAAACATGAAAGCCCCCAAAAGATCTTTCATTTTAACACGTACATCGCCTACTGCGATTTGATCAATGGTATCAAAAACAGTCATTTCACCATCAAGTAAGGCTGCCTGATTCTGTGCGAAATAGCCAATTTTTGCATTGTGGCCAACTTTTAACGTACCTTCGAAATCGATCTCACCCATAATTGCTTTGATCATGGTAGATTTACCCTCACCGTTCTTTCCGACAAAAGCAACCTTTTCACCACGTTCGATAACCATATTTGCTTTTTGAAACACAACATGTTCATCATAAGCTTTGGTTAGATCCTCAACAATAACAGGATATTGACCCGAACGCGGAGATGGTGGGAACTTAAGACGCAATGCGGAAGTATCCACTTCGTCAATCTCGATGATTTCCAATTTCTCCAACATCTTTACACGTGATTGTACCTGCAATGTTTTAGAATAGGTTCCTCTGAAACGATCAATAAACTCCTGATTGTCCGCAATAAAGCGTTGTTGCTCTTCATATGCTTTTAGCTGATGCTGGCGACGCTCCTGACGTAATTCCAGGTAATGACTATACTTGGCACGATAATCATAAATCCGTCCCATCGTCACCTCAATGGTCCTATTGGTGATATTGTCGACAAATGCCCTATCGTGCGAAATAACGATAACTGCTTTAGCCGAATTGACCAAGAAATCTTCCAGCCATTGAATACTCTCGATATCCATGTGGTTGGTTGGCTCATCCAATAAAATCAAATCCGGCTTCTTCAATAATATTTTAGCTAATTCGATACGCATCCGCCAACCACCCGAAAACTCAGAAGTCTGTCTTGTAAAATCAGAACGCTCAAAACCGAGTCCCTTCAAGACCTTTTCAACTTCTGCATCATAATTAACTTCCTCAATTGAATAGAACTTTTCGCTTAATTCGGATACACGTTCGATCAATTGCATATAATCATCAGACTCATAGTCTGTACGGATATTTAATTGCTCATTCAGGTTTTCCAACTCATCACGCATACCATAGACTTCTTCGAAAGCCTTTGACGTTTCCTCAAAAACAGTCACGTTATCCTCTGTTAGCAAATGTTGCGGTAAATAGGCTATAATGGCATCTTTCGGACCAGCAACATTACCTGTAGTAGGTTTACCCACTCCAGCGATAATTTTCAATAAAGTCGATTTACCGGCGCCATTTTTACCCATCAATGCGATCTTATCATTCTCATTGATGGAGAAGGATACATCTGAAAAAAGAGTTGTTCCCCCAAAGGAAACAGAAATATTATTTACGTCAATCACTGTATATACACTTAATTTTGGCACAAAGATAAGCGAATCAATCTTATAAATAGACAATGGTGCATTTTTGTGTATCTTTGCCCCATGCGTTTTGATATTATTACGGTCTTACCTGACCTCTTGGAAAGTCCATTTGCACACTCTATTTTGCAACGAGCAAAGAACAAAGGCTTGGCTGAAATATATGTCCATAATTTAAGAGACTATTCAACAAATAAACACAAAAGTGTCGATGATTATCAGTACGGGGGCGGATCGGGCATGGTCCTTCAAATAGAACCCTTTGCCAAGTGTATTGAGGAATTGCAGTCTGAACGGGAATACGATGAGATCATTTACATGACTCCCGATGGTGAAACATTCAATCAGGATATTGCGAACGGATTATCGACAAAAGGAAATATGATGATTCTCTGTGGGCATTACAAGGGAATAGATCAACGTATCCGTGATATTTATGTAACAAAGGAGATATCTGTAGGTGATTATGTATTGTCTGGAGGTGAACTTCCAGCGGCGATTGTTACAGATGCTGTGATCCGTCTGATTCCCGGAGTTTTGTCGGATGAAACATCCGCGCTTTCAGATTCTTTTCAGGATGGATTACTTGATGCACCTATCTATACACGCCCTGCAGACTGGAAAGGCCACAAAGTGCCTGATATTCTCCTTAGTGGTCATGAGGCAAAAATCGCTGCATGGAAAGATGAACAACAGTTAAAAAGAACACAAGAAAGACGTCCTGATTTATTAAATGATTAAGAAATAAGGTGAATTTTTGTTTTTTTGTCACAAAAAGTTTGCTTATTTATTTTTTTTTATAAATTTGTGTAATAATGACACGAAGATATACAAATACAAATTGGTGGTGGCCTGAAGCAATAAGCATCGGGAACTAATTGGTATTGTCATAATATTTCATAATCAACCAAAACCATTTATGGAAATTCCAACCCCGATGCTGACCAGTATCGGGGTTTTTTTATACATAATTTACAAAAAGAAGATAAGACACAAAAAATGAAGTATACATTCAAAACACAAACCAGAAAGTTGCTTGCGGATACAACTACCCCCGTGAGCATCTATCTTCGTCTAAGAGATATCTTTCCAAACTCCTTGTTACTGGAAAGCTCCGACTACCATAGTCGCGACAACAACATAAGTTATATCTGTTGTCAACCAATAGCTGGAATCCAGCTCGATGAGGAAGAGCTGACGCTCACTTATCCGGGTAGAGAACGTATCGCAAAAAGTGCACACGAAATCGAATTACGTCAAGAAGTTTCCGATTTTAGAAATTCGTTCGAAGATCATACAATTGCTGAACTTAACTTGATCTCCAATGGCCTATTTGGTTACTTCACCTTCGATTGTATTGAACACTTTGAGGACATCAAACTCACAACAACGGTAGATCCAGCACGGAAAATACCGTTTATGCAATATCATGTTTACAAATATGTCATTGCCATCGACCACTTCCGTAATCAACTCTATATTTTTGAACATCTGCTGGACGACGAAGAATCAGAACTTGAAAGAATGCAGTTCCTTATTCAGAACAAAAACTTCCCTGAATATACCTTCAAACTAGCTGGTGAGGAAAGCTCCAATCGTACCGATGAAGAACACCGTCAGCTGGTCAAGAAGATGAAAGAGCATATCCAACGTGGCGATGTATTCCAGATTGTTCCATCCAGAGGCTTTAAGACACCATTCTCTGGTGATGAATTCAATGTCTATCGTGCACTCCGCTCCATCAACCCATCACCTTATCTTTTCTATTTTGACTACGGTGACTTTAAACTTTTCGGATCTTCGCCTGAGGCTCAACTGCGTATTCACGGAAAACAAGCGACGATTTTCCCTATTGCAGGAACATTTAAACGGACAGGCAACATGGAAGAAGATCAAAAAATAGCCACCAAACTCAAAGAAGATCCAAAAGAGACTTCAGAACATGTTATGCTCGTAGATCTTGCCCGCAATGACTTAAGTAGACATTGTACCCAAGTTAAAGTTGAGTCCTACATGGAACCACAATATTACTCCCATATTATCCACTTGGTCTCTAAAGTAACGGGCACATTAAAAGATAATATCAATCCATTTGACATCGTAGGCGATACGTATCCAGCGGGTACACTTTCAGGTGCTCCAAAACATATGGCGTTGACACTGATTGATCGTTACGAAGGATTACAACGCTCATTTTATTCTGGTGCAATTGGATTCATGGGTTTTAACGGCGACTTTAATCATGCCATTATGATTCGTTCCTTCCTAAGTAAACAAAACACCCTACACTATCAGGCCGGCGGTGGTATTGTACTAGATTCAGATCCTGAAATGGAGCTACAAGAAGTAAATAACAAAATTGCTGCTCTACGAAAAGCATTACAATTAGCAGAAACATTATGATCAGACCATTGGAATACTGTGTCAACAAGCAACATATCCATGATTCGGTAGACACTATTGACAACCGCATCGTTGAGCTATTGGCATTACGAAAAACCTATATCGGTAAAGGTAAGGCCTTCAAGGATGAGCAAAACGAAGAGCAGCATATTATTCGGAACCTGGGCAGTAATTATGGAGTGCTGGCAAAAAGATTTAATTTGCCAACCGAATTTATTCAATCTATATTTCAGGAAATTGAAAATTATATTAATCAAGATTTTATAGTAAAAGGTTATGAGCAACAATAAAATAGTCGTTATAGACAACTACGATTCGTTCACTTACAACTTGGTCCATTTGTTACAGGAATTAGATCAAGAGTATGTTGTATGGAGAAATGATAAATTCAAACTGGAAGATATTGATGCTTTCGATAAAATACTTCTTTCGCCCGGACCAGGCATTCCGGAAGAAGCTGGATTATTGCTTGATGTTATCCGTACCTACGCTCCACATAAAAGTATATTGGGCATTTGTTTGGGCCAACAGGCGATCGCAGAGGTTTTTGGTGGTACGCTATTCAATATGGAAAAACCTTTGCATGGCGTAGCAACAAATATTACCGTTGTTGATGAGTCAGAAAAATTGTTTCGCGACTTCCCAAAAGATTCCAAAATAGGACGCTATCATTCTTGGGCCGTAAACAAAGACACCTTACCGGCTAGCCTCAAGGTAACGGCGATCGACGAGAATGGCATCATTATGGCCTTAACCCATACTGAATACGATGTAAGGGGAATGCAGTTCCACCCAGAGTCGGTATTGACCACAAATGGTAAGAAAATAATTGAAAACTGGTTGGGAATCTAACATCTAGAAAAATGACTATACTTGATAAAATCATTGAACGAAAAAAAATAGAAGTAGAACAAGCAAAAGCTTTAGTTCCTTTGGAGGAATTATTAAACTATCCCTATTTCAATGTGGCTTGTCTATCGTTGAGAGAATCTATTCTTGATCCTGAAAAAACAGGAATTATAGCTGAATACAAAAGAGCATCGCCATCAAAAGGAGACATCAATAGCACTTCAGCAGTGGAAGATGTTGTAAAGGCATACGAGGAGGCAGGTGCTTCAGCGGTGTCTGTTCTGACGGATGGGGAATTTTTCAAAGGCAATTTAGAAGATCTATCGAAAGCACGTAAGGCTATTAGCATTCCTATCTTAAGAAAAGAATTCATCGTCGATAAGTATCAGATCGCCGAAGCAAAAGCGTATGGCGCAGACATCATTCTTTTAATTGCAGCATGTCTGAAAAAGGAGGAAGTTCAGGAATTTGCAGCCTATGCACATCAATTGGGTTTAAATGTCTTACTTGAGGTGCATAACGAACAGGAACTGTTGGATAATCTTTTTGATGACATTGACGCAATCGGTGTTAATAATAGAAATCTGAAAGATTTTTCAGTCGACATTCAGCATTCCTATGATCTCCTAGACAAAATACCAACAGAATATATTAAAGTATCTGAGAGCGGCATAGCTGATCCTTCGACAATTAAAGCCTTAAAAAAAGCTGGATTCCAAGGTTTTCTAATTGGTGAAAATTTCATGAAGACAGCCGATCCTGGACAAGCCATCAAAGACTTTGTAAAAGAAATATAGGGAAATCGAACCCTGACAGCAGGACGGCTATCCTCTCCTTTAATTATCGATTTGGCGGGCTTAGCGATTTGAACAGTCAACGTTCGACAGGGTCTGAAGAGATCAAAAATAGGCTTTAAACTCGTGACAGTGAGTTAACTTTATACTAATGCCAAATTTTGTACCTTTGTAAAAAATTATCGAAGATGTCGGTCAAGATTGGTGAAAATATTGATTTGGGTAAATTCCCTTTGTTATTAGCTCCGATGGAGGATGTAAGTGATCCTCCGTTTCGCTATGTGTGCAAACAGAATGGTGTTGATTTAATGTATACTGAATTTATTTCTTCGGAAGGGTTAATTCGGGATGCTGCAAAGTCAATTCAAAAATTGGATATTTTTGAGTATGAACGTCCTATTGGCATTCAGATCTTCGGTGGAGATATTGAAAGTATGCGTCAATCTGCTGAAATCTGCACAAAAGCAGGACCTAATTTAATCGACATCAATTACGGCTGCCCAGTTAAAAAAGTAGTCTGTAAAGGAGCTGGTTCATCCCTGCTACAGGACATCGATAAAATGGTTGCAATGACAAAAGCTGTCGTTGAGGCTACGGATTTACCCGTAACGGTGAAAACACGTCTTGGTTGGGATGACAACACAAAAAATGTATACGAAGTTGCTGAAAGACTACAAGATGTGGGGATCAAAGCACTGGCTATTCATGGACGTACGCGCGCACAATTGTATAAGGGTCAGGCGGACTGGTCCATGATTCGGGATATCAAACGTAATCCGCGTATCAAAATCCCAATTTTTGGCAATGGCGATGTAGACTCTGTCGAAAAAGCTGCGGCATGGCGCCAGGAGTTTGAAGTGGATGGCATTATGATTGGCCGTGCAGCAATCGGATACCCTTGGATCTTTAGAGAAATCAAACATTTTTTCAATACTGGCGAACGTTTAGAAGGACCTACCATTGCTGAACGTGTCGAGGTTTGCCGAACACATCTCAACAAATCCATCGAATGGAAAGGTGACAAATTGGGTATTTTTGAAATGCGTAGGCATTATGCGAATTACTTCAAAGGAATCCCCAACTTTAAAGAACACCGCATGAAATTAGTCAGCTTACAAAGCCAGGCAGAGATTCTTGAGGTACTTTATGAAATTGAACACAATTTCTCCGCAGAAATGGTATAATACTGAAGTCTACAATTTATAAAGAAAAAGGTCGTGCTAAGTTAACATTAGCACGACCTTTTTTCTTTTAAGCATCTTTCTTGATAAATCGCTTGAGCTGATTTCGTTCCATCAAAAATACACCTCCCAGGTAAGCGATTAAAAGTCCATTACCAATAAAAACATTATGATGAAATACAAAGTAAGAAAGGTAGGAGAAACATATTCCCGCAAATATATACATCAGGATCTTTCCCAATTTATAAGGTATAGGGTAATGTTTTTGCCCCCATACATAAGATAGCACAACCATAGCAAAGTAGGCTAAAAATGTGACTATTGATGCTCCCACATAGCTGTATCTCGGAATCAGATAATAATTTGCCACGATGGTTATTCCTGCGCCTACCAATGAAATATACAAAGCGTACCGCGTTTGATCAGAAAGCTTATACCATACCGAAAGATTCATATAAATCCCCAGCAGCACATAATTGAACAGCAACAAAGGAACAATGAAAAGTCCAGACCAATATAAGTCACGTGTTTCCACATTTCCTTTAATAAAATACTTCAGCCAGTCAATATTCGCTGTAATCCCCAACATAACTAACATCATGGCAATGACGAAATATTCCATAATTAACGCATAGGTCTTTTTCGCATTTGCATTTTTTGCATAAGAAAAGAAAAATGGCTCTGCCCCCAATCGAAAAGCCTGAACAAAAATACTCAGAAACATCGCCAATTTTCCAACGGCTCCATAGATCCCCAAATCGCGATCACCAATATCCTTAGGCAGGTAGATTGGCAATACAATTTTATCTAAATTTTCGTTGATGATATAAGAAATATTGGCTATTAAAATCGGAAAGCTATAGGATAGCATCTTTAAGATTAGCTGCTTTTCGGGTTTAAAATAAAAACCTCTCATTTCAGGCAGAAGAAATAGAAAGGTCGCTGCACTTGCCACAATATTGGAAATAAATACATAACCTATCCATTCATTTCTGTACCAACCGGAACACCAAGAGCCCAATGCACCTCCATCTTTTATCAAATAGGGAACCAGAGCAATAAAGAATAGGTTAAGAACAACCATAATACCGATATTGGCCAATTTAATAACACCAAATCGGATAGGCCTTCCCTCCGATCTCAATTTCGCAAAAGGAACAATAGCTAAAGCATCCAATGCCAATATGAGGGCAAAATACTTCACATAGCTCTCGTAATCGGCATTGTAAGTTCCCTTATTCAACCAACCACCAATAGTGCCAGCAAAGACAATGGCCGTTATAAAAAATAATGTTGCCAGAGTGGCAATGACGATAAAACTATTATTGAAAACCTGCTTCTTATCCTTTTCTTCGACTTTTTGGAGAAACCTAAAAAAAGTAGTTTCCATACCAAATGCCAAAACGGCATTGATCATGGACGCCCAGGCGTACATATTGGTAAATATTCCGTAGGACGCAGGTGGATATTTGAGGACATAGAGTGGCGTCATAACGAAATACAGCATACGTGCTATAATCGTACTCAGGCCATAAATCATGGTCTGTCCAGCGAATTTTTTAAGTACTGACAAGGTGAAAAGACTTAAGATTGAACTCTTTTAACTACTTCAAAATTGGAAAAGCCCTTCATTTCGCCTTCCTTTACTTCAACACTTTCAACAATTGCACCCTCGGGCCCTTCTTGGCAGAACTCCAACAGTGAATCTAGTGCAAACTCGTCGCCCTCGCCCTCAATATAGACAGAACCATCTTTTAAATTGACAACAAAGCCCCTAACACCAACTTGATCTGCAACCGCCTTGGTTGTCAATCTAAAAAAGACTCCCTGTACTTTACCTATTATTGAAATATTCAAATGTTTCATCTGTAACTTATTTTTTCTTCCATCGGTCAGATGGAACTTACCATGACTATAGTTCCGTTATTATAGTCATGGACGGTTCAATAAGAGCAAAAGTACAGAAGTTTTGGGGAATTAAATACTACGCTAAACGTTTTACCTTAACATCTTCATGTAGGCGCATGTGTTCCATACCTTGCAACAATACAATCCCAGGCTTTTTACCCACTTCAAGTGAGCCAAATTCATCCTCAATGTTCAACGCGATCGCACCATTAATCGTAGCCCATTGAATAGTCTGCAAGAAATCGAGATCCTCAAAGTGCGCATGCAATACCTTTAGTTCCTCCAAAATGGATAATGTATCATTTGAAGCTAAACTGTCCGTTCCGATTACTAAACGCTGTCCGGCATTCATAAAATTCTGAACCTTTGGTAATGTTCCTTCAATATAAAGGTTGGCTTTTGGACAAAGACACCACATCACATCACGATCCATGCGCTCTACAAAATCCAGATCTTTAAGAGAAGTATAGGTATTATGAACCAACAATAATTTATTGGGATATGGCAAATAAGGAAGATAGGACTGAATCGAATTTCTTGCCTGCGCCTTAATCGCATCGGCGTTTTTTCCTATACTTTTATAAAAGTCCAGGAACTCCCCCATTTTATAACGAAACAGTTTATTCTCCTCTTCACTTTCTTGATTGTGGATACTGATAATATTTGTTTCCGGAACCATCTTCTTGAATTTTTTGAAAAGTACTTTCGAACAAGAATATGGCGCGTGTGGCGTAATGGATACATGCCCATTCCTAAACTCTTGAGTCAACGATTTAGCCTCTTTTAACTTAAAGTCAGCTTCGTCAGGTTCAATTCCGAGCACCTCCACAAACGTATGATATAAGATCTGAGAATCTTCCTTCAGTTTCGAGGAATTATCTGTGTTGGCATGATCTCCGACTGCAACAATACCATTTTCATACATCTCTCGATCGGCTTTTGCCATAGCGTCGTCTATTTTTTTCATCGACGCCGACCGCGTTGTCATCACCTTACTAAGAAAACTCGGAAGTCCCGTACCTTTAGGGACAATACCTTTCATATGCGACAATTCAATGTGGCAATGTGCATTGATAAAACCTGGAATTATCACTCCTTCATATCTCTCAACCTTCGTTTTGTCTGAAGGTGTAAATGAAGTTGGGTCATAGATACCTTGAATTACCCCCTCCTCATCTACCGAAACAATACCATCTTTTATTGGCATTGAAGTAATCGGCAGAATATAATTAGCGCTTAAATATTTTAACATTTTATCTCCTCACTATCAATTTAGTAACTAAAAATTTTTGACCTGTATGAATACATACCTCTAGTAGAAAAATTCATGCCAAGGTACCTAAAAAGAACAATAAATACCAAAAACAACAATTTGCACAAATTTTTAACCAAAAAGAAATAAAGCCGTAAATCCACTCTTTTGTATTTGTCATAAATTACTTCTTTATACTTCATTTCAATTTTAAATTTATATATTCGCAGCATCGAATAGGGGTGCCTTGTTTTGTCAGGAACACAAATAAAGGCTGAGATTATACCCAACAGATTAAATTCTGTACACCTGATCCAGATAATGCTGGCGTAGGGAGAGGTTAGTTAAATAGTGCGGTCATAGTAACCCCTTGCTATGATTTGTTTAACTCAAACAAAATACATTACCATGATCAAATTTTTGATTTGTAGCTCCTTAGCTACTATTTCAAGTCAAATTGCCATTGCGCAACAAAATCTGACAATTAAAGCTGTAGACAATACCAATCAGACTCCCTTACAGTACGTTTCCATATCCATCGATGGACAAGCATCCTTCGCTGGCCAATCGGACAAAAACGGACTGATTAAACTATATCGTATCAATACAGGTAAGCATCAGATTCAGGTATCTTCTCTTGGATATAAAACATGGAGCCGAAATGTGGATATTAAAGACAATTTGGAACTTACGGTAGCATTAGAACCTAGTACAATTCAAATGGAAGAGGTCCTTGTTCAATCTACCCGTGCCAAAAGAAATGCTCCTACAACCTTTAAAAACATCTCCAAAGAAGAAATAACACGTAACAATCTCGGTCAGGATATCCCATTTCTTTTAAATCAGACCCCGTCCGTGCAGGTAAATTCCGATGCCGGTGCGGGTATAGGTTATACAGGAATGACGATCAGGGGATCCGACAATCAACGAATCAACGTAACACTCAATGGAATCCCCTTAAATGATGCAGAGAGCATGGGTTCCTTTTTTGTAAACCTTCCCGACTTTGCCTCTTCTACCGAGAGCATCCAAGTTCAGCGTGGTATTGGGACCTCGACGAATGGCGCCGGATCATTTGGAGCCTCATTAAATATCCAGTCCAATACTCTAGTAGAAACCCCTTACGCAGAACTCAACAATTCATTTGGCTCTTATAATACTTGGAAAAATACGGTCAAAGTCGGTACCGGACTAATTGACGACAAATTTGCCTTCAATGCCAGATTATCTCGAATAAGTAGCGATGGTTACATCGAAAGAGGTAGTTCAGACTTACAATCTTTCTATGTGGACGGAGGGTATTATGGCAAGAAACATATTTTAAAAGGAATTGTATTCTGGGGAAAAGAAAAGACCTATCAAGCCTGGAATGGCGTTCCTGAACCATTGATTACAGGAGATCGGTCGCGCATGGATGATTATGCAGATAATGCACTCGAAATTTCCGGTGCCGAGAAGGATCGTTTCATGAACGCTGGCCGTAATTATAACCTATACACGTATAACAATCAAACAGATAATTATACGCAGAAACATCATCAACTTCATTATACCAATATACTGAACGACAAATTGACGCTCAATACAGCCTTACACTATACAAGAGGTTATGGTTACTATGAAGAAATGAGACCGGGAGATAAACTAAGTAAATACGGTTTGCCTAACGTCATTATTGGTAAGGACACCATTCAAAAAACAGATCTTGTCCGCAGGAGATGGCTGGATAATTATTTTTACGGAATGACTTATGCTCTGAATTACAGGCCGAACGATCAGCTTGAAATTACTTGGGGTGGAGCTTATAATCAATATAAAGGAAAACATTATGGCCAGGTGATTTGGGCACAATATGCATCAACAGGATTTCTTGACGACAAATATTATTTTGGGAAATCACAAAAAAATGATTTCAGCAATTTCTTAAAAATCGATTACAAACTAGACAAATGGATATTAATGGCCGATATTCAATATCGGAATGTAGATTACCACATGTATGGTGATGATGATAAGGTAAAAAATTATAATTATCATCCTAAGTTTAATTTCCTGAATCCTAAAGCTGGTGCAACTTATCTGCTAAATGACCATTCAAATGTATACGCTTCTTATGCCTTTGCACAAAAAGAACCTGTCCGAAAGGATTTTATAGAGAAAAATATCGCCTTACCAGATCCTACCCCAGAGAAAATGCAGGACATTGAATTGGGCTATCGTTTTACAAATGAAAAATTCAACATCGGATTAAATGGATATGGCATGTTTTACAAGGATCAGTTGATCCCAACAGGTGAAATTAGTGATACAGGCTCTCCAATTCGACAAAATGTCAATGATAGCTATAGAATAGGTCTTGAATTCGATGGATCATGGAACATCAGCAAGCAGTTCAATTGGAAAGCAACAGCTAGTTTCAGCCAAAATAAAATTAAGGACTTTGAAGAGGTCATCGGCGATACAAGGATATTTTATTCGAAAACAAACATTGCTTTATCACCGGGAACTATTTTGTCAAGTAATTTCTCTTATAGTCCAATAACATCACTTACATTTTCGCTTCTATCCAAATTTGTAGGAAGACAATACCTGGATAATTCTTCTGCAAAAGAGAGAAGCATTTCCGCTTATTTTGTCAACAATCTGTTAGCAAACTATAACTTTACAGCATTAGGTATCAAAAACATCAGTGCAACCTTACAGGTCAACAATATACTGAACGAGAAGTACGAGGCCAATGGCTACACCTTTGGCTGGATGGAAGGAGATACCCGGAAGTATTATAATTTCTATTTCCCACAAGCCCCAACGAATTTCTTACTGGGCTTGAATTTCAAATTCTAAACCACCCTTTATAAAAGCCTCCTGATTCCAAACGCATTAGTAGCTGGGAAGGCGGACTGAAGGTCGCTTCTGATCAAATCCTTTAGCATAATTAGCGTCCCTTTTTCCTTCGGGAGAAAGGGACGTTTCTATATATACCTTGGAGAAAACTGAATTTCCCATCGTGTTTGACAATCGGAATTTTTACCTTTGGTTTTATACTTTTCACTATGCGCGCAGTTATACAACGAGTTACCAAAGCTTCTTGTACGGTAGATAATCAGATAACAGGCCAGATCCAGAAGGGTCTAATGATTTTATTAGGAGTTGAAGAAGCAGATACAACGGAAGATCTGAAATGGTTAGGACAGAAGTTCATCAACTTACGCATCTTCGAGGATGAACAGGGTATGATGAATAAGTCGATACAAGATGTAGACGGAAATATCTTACTCATCTCACAATTCACGCTCTTTGCTCAAACAAAAAAAGGAAACAGGCCTTCCTTTATCAGAGCAGCAAAACCGGACAAAGCCAAACCAATGTATGAAGAGATGGCTTTACTGCTAAGTCAATTGCTCCAAAAAGAGGTTCAGCTTGGCATATTCGGAGCCGATATGAAAATCGACCTACTGAATGATGGTCCAGTTACCATCGTCATGGACACAAAAGATAAGGACAACTTTTAATTTTTAATTGAACACAAGATGACTATTAAAGAAGCACAAGAGATTATTGACAAATGGATCAATAGTACCGGAGTACGTTATTTCAACGAGTTGACAAACACCGCCATACTCATGGAAGAAGTCGGTGAAGTTGCCCGAATAATGGCTCGGCAATACGGAGAACAATCTTTCAAAAAGTCAGACAAAGAAGTTAATTTAGCAGATGAAATGGCCGATGTATTATTCGTTTTGATGTGCCTTGCCAATCAAACGGGAATTGATCTAACAGCGGCTTTGGAACAAAATCTTCAAAAGAAATCAATTCGGGATGCCGACCGCCATAAAAACAACGAAAAACTTAAATAACCAAGAGTAGTATTGTTTGTACACCTCTTTGAGATAATATTTAATTTTAAATCGCGTACGATGTATAAATTCATAACCTATTCGCTCATAGCAAGCATATGCTTTGCCTCTTGTGCGACAAGACAGCAGCTAAATACTAAGGTTGAGCAGGCCAGTACTTTTAATAAGGCTGCCGTTGTCACAGCACATCCTTTGGCTTCAGAAGTCGGGGTAAAGATTTTAAAACAAGGTGGGAATGCAATAGATGCTGCAGTTGCCGTACAATTTGCTCTTGCAGTTGTTTATCCCAATGCAGGAAATATTGGCGGCGGTGGCTTTATGCTCTACCGCGATCATCGGGGTAATTTAGATGCCTTAGATTTTCGTGAGAAGGCTCCCCTAAAAGCATCCCGGGATATGTATCTCGATGCCCAAGGCAATGTTATTCCGGAGTTGAGCCTTTATAGTCAATTGGCCTCTGGTATCCCTGGATCTGTTGCTGGTATGTGGGAAGCCCACAGAAAGTACGGCAAATTACAATGGAAAGATCTCGTACTCCCAGCAATACAGCTAGCCAGAACAGGGTTTAAAATCAGTCAACGACAAGCCAATGAGTTTGAAAGCCATAAAGAGCGTTTTGTCAAACTGAATCCCGCTGGTGCTGCAATTATCAAAACCACAGTTTGGCGAGCAGGTGATCTATTTATCCAGGAGGAACTTGCAAAAACACTGGAAAGAATCGCAATCGAAGGCCGAGACGGTTTCTATAAAGGTAAAACGGCCGATTTAATTGTTGCCGAAATGGACAAAGGGAAAGGCATTATTAATCATCAAGATCTACTGGATTATCAGGCACTTTGGCGTACCCCAATTTCCACAAATTATAGGGGCCACAAAGTTATTTCCATGCCACCACCTTCGAGTGGGGGAACATCTCTTTTAGCCCTGCTCAAATCAGTCGAACAGTTTCCACTTCAACGCTGGGGCTTCCAAACCGATTCAACCATTCGTGTTATGGTCGAAGCTGAACGCTATGTATATGCCAATCGGGCTAAATATTTAGGAGATCCTGATTTTATTAAGGTACCTGTCGAACAGCTTATTGACTCAAGCTCAAATGCGCATAAACTCCATTCAGTCAATTTCCATAAAGCGACATCAAGCAAAGATGTCAATGCAGATGTCATTCCGGGTTATGAAAGTGAACAAACGACGCATTTCAATATTGTAGACGAGCAAGGGAATGCAGTATCCATTACAACAACACTTAATGATTCTTATGGCTCAGGAGTATTTGTGGAGGGCGCAGGTTTTCTCCTAAATAATGAAATGGACGATTTCTCCGTAAAGACCGGTATCCCAAACATGTATGGGCTTACTGGGGAAAAAGCGAACGAGATTCAGCCCGGCAAAAGGATGCTCAGCTCCATGACACCCACTATTGTAGAAAAAGATGGCAAACTATTTATGGTTGTAGGAACCCCTGGAGGATCAACTATCATTACCTCTGTTTTTCAGACCATCCTCAACGTTATTGACTTCCGACAAAATGCCCAATCAGCTGTAAGCCTGCCAAGATTTCATCATCAATGGCTTCCTGATCGTATTGACGTTGAAAATAACGCAATCGATGTCAATCTACGTGATCGATTGACAAAAGATGGCTATACGATAAATCCGAGAGGGACAATCGGTCGTGTGGAGAATATACTTGTATTACCAAATGGTAAATTACAGACAGGAGCCGACCCGCGTGGAGACGATACGGCAAAAGGCTATTAAAGAACAAAAAGAAAGGCTCATTTGGAATTCCAAATGAGCCTTTCTTTTTTATTTAGAAATGGGATGATCTTACATCATTCCACCCATACCGCCACCCATTGGAGGAGCACCAGCACCTACAGGGTTTTCTTCAGCTTCGTCAGCCAATACACACTCTGTAGTTAATAACATTGAAGCAACTGAAGCTGCATTTTCCAATGCTACACGAGATACTTTAGTTGGATCAATTACACCAGCAGCGATTAAGTTTTCGTAACGGTCTGTACGTGCATTGTAACCGAAATCTGCAGTTCCTTCTTTCACTTTTTGAACGATTACTGCGCCTTCGATACCAGCGTTATTACAGATCTGACGTAATGGCTCTTCGATAGCGCGTTTGATGATGTCAATACCGATTTGCTCATCTTCGTTGTCACCTTTAAGGTTTACCAAAGCTTCAGTTGAGCGAATGAAGGCAACACCACCACCAGCGATAATACCTTCTTCAACAGCTGCACGAGTTGCGTGTAAAGCATCATCAACACGGTCTTTTTTCTCTTTCATTTCAACCTCAGTAGTTGCACCGACATATAACACGGCTACACCACCTGACAATTTTGCTAAACGTTCTTGTAGTTTTTCGCGATCGTAGTCAGAAGTTGTTGTTTCGATTTGTGAACGGATTTGAGCAACACGTGCTTTAATATCCTCTACATTACCAGAACCATTGATAATCGTTGTGTTATCTTTGTCAACTTGAACTTTTTCAGCTTGACCTAAGTAAGATAACTCAGCATTTTCTAATTTGAAACCTCTTTCTTCAGAGATAACAGTACCACCAGTTAAGATAGCGATATCTTCTAACATTGCTTTACGACGGTCACCGAAACCTGGAGCTTTAACAGCCGCAACTTTCAACGAACCACGGATTTTATTAACAACTAATGTTGCCAATGCCTCACCATCTAAGTCTTCAGCAATGATTAATAATGGTTTACCAGTTTGAACTTGTTTCTCCAAGATAGGCAACAATTCTTTCATGTTGCTGATTTTCTTGTCGTAGATCAAAATGTATGGATTATCTAATTCCGCTTCCATTTTGTCAGAGTTGGTCACAAAATATGGAGACAAATAACCACGGTCAAATTGCATACCTTCTACAGTTTTTACTTCTGTTTCAGTACCTTTTGCCTCTTCAACAGTGATAACACCGTCGTTACCTACTTTTTCCATTGCTTGAGCAATCAAAGCACCAATTACTTCGTCGTTGTTTGCAGAAATAGTAGCAACTTGTTTAATTTTATTATTGTCTTGACCAACTTCTTGAGATTGAGATTTCAAGTTAGCAACAACAGTTGCAACAGCTTTGTCAATACCACGTTTTAGATCCATTGGATTAGCTCCAGCAGCCACAGATTTGATACCTGGAGCAACGATTGCTTGTGCCAATACAGTAGCAGTAGTCGTACCGTCACCAGCTTGATCTGCTGTTTTAGAAGCTACTTCTTTTACCATTTGTGCACCCATATTTTCTAAAGCGTCTTTCAATTCGATTTCTTTCGCTACCGAAACACCATCTTTAGTAATTACTGGAGCACCAAATTTTTTCTCAATAATTACGTTACGTCCTTTAGGACCCAATGTTACTTTAACTGCATTCGCTAAAGTATCTACACCTTTTTTAAGGGCCTCGCGAGCCTCAACGTTATATTTTACTTGTTTTGCCATTTTTATATGAGTATTTAGTATTTCTAAGAAGTGTAATTCGAGTTTAAATTAAACCGTAAACCGATTTATTTTTTACACGTCCAATTTTACAGCTTCACTAAAATAACCTATTGAATTTTTAATTGAGCCAGTAAGCTCGTTTTAAATAAACTGTTCCTATTAATTAGATAACCGCGTAAATATCAGACTCACGCATAATTAAGTACTCTTTTCCTTCGTAAGTAATTTCAGTACCTGCGTATTTTCCGTATAATACTTTGTCACCAACTTTCACAGTTAACGGTTCGTCAACTTTACCTGTACCTACAGCAACTACTGTACCTTGAGATGGTTTTTCTTTTGCTGTATCGGGGATATACAACCCTGAAGCTGTTTTTTCTTCTGCTGGAGCAGCTTCTACTACTACTCTGTCTCCGATAGGTTTGATACTTAATGCCATAATTAATTTACTTTTTATCTGTTATTGAATTTATTTTAATGTTATAATCGCTATAAACACATCATCTTTTATGCCAATTGTAATTAAGACAGCTTATAAGACAATTTTTCACAGAAAAGTTAATATCTCCATCGACAAAAATTCATTTTGCTGTCACACTGTCATTCCCAGTCTGTCAGTCTTACTTCCTTCGACAGACAGACTAATAAATTTATCGCTACATACCTGTCTTAAACAAAATATCGAACATAAAAAAGCCCCGTCTGTACAAACAAACGGGGCTCATCATTTTTTACTGACAACTATTTCTTAGCTTCTTCTGCTGGTTTTGTTGTCGGTGTAGCCGCTGGAGCCTTTTCTTGCGATTGAGCCGGAGCAGCTTGCCCTTGTCCCGCCGGAGCGCCAACAGGTTGTTGTCCAGTACCCAAGTTCAATGGACCTTGTTGTTTAGGCGCTTCGATTTGACCCCCCAATCCACCTTTAGATGTACTTGGAGACGTACCAATAACATTTACACCTAAGCTAAATACCATAATGGCAATAACCATGATCCAGGTACCTTTTTCCAAAAAGTCACCTGTACGTTTTACTCCCATAAGATTCGTTCCACCTGAAAAACCAGATGACAAACCTCCTCCTTTTGGATTTTGGATTAAAACCAAAAACGCCAAAATAATACTAGCTAATATGATTAGACCGATTAATAATCCTTGCATCTCTTTATGTTATTAATTTAATTTCTTTTCTAATTCTGTTATGCGTGCCGCAAAGTAAGCATTTTTTTCTGGATATTTCAAAACTAATTTTTTGTAAACATCTATTGCTTTTGGATATAAGCCCTGTTCCACATAGATCTTTGCAAGTGTTTCGGTAACAAGTGAATGCTGATCTTCCGAACTTTTTCTAGCTTTATTCTCCAAGTCTAACTTTTCTGCTTGCAGGGGCTGAATCATAGGTTCTTCACGAATAAATTTTTCGATTACCTCGTCTGTTTTACGCGGTATTTGAAAAGAGATTGTCGTTTTAACCTCATCACTTAACTTTGCTTCAGGCGATTGTAAATGAAAGATATTTTCCCGGATCTGTTGATCGAGTAGCTGATTATCCAGCTTCTCATGAATTTTAGCAATATCGTCATTCGAGGGCGTCATTGGGCGTAATGGAGATTTTACATAGGGCTGATAGGTATCAGCATATTCTAATCTCGTCTTATGCAACCACCACAAGAAACTGTAGGGCATGGTATCATCATCATAGACCGAAACACGCTCCTGACCATCATCCATTGTATTGGCAACAGCTTCCGCTACAACAGGTGCTACTAATGCAGGTTCCTCTGAATCGACACTATTTTCTTGCTGCTGATCGTTTGACCGAAAATAATCTTTTGCAACCCCGGCTTGAATCAAACGATCCAATTCATCAACCTCAATCTTGGATAAAACTGGTTCAGCTACCGTTTCACGCTCAGCTTCAATTTCGATAGTCCCATCATCGTCGCGAAGTGCTCCATCCACTGGAATTTCATCTGACGGCATGAATACATCAGGCTCTGTCGTTGGTTTACAATGCATAAATTCATACAACCAACTCGGAGAAGATGCATAGAGCAAAGTAGACGATAAATTCTGAACTGAACTATGCTTGCCAAAAACTTTGCGTTCATAGATAAATCGCAGGCTTTGGGCATAAGGGTATTTTTCAATCAATGCTAAAACAACATCTTCCGCCACAGTGTCGGGATGATTGATTGCTTGAAAAAAAAGCTCGTTATTGGATAATGATATATTAAGATTCATCTTGGAAATAGAATTACCAATTAGCAAACGCTTTATTGTATATATCCTCAGTTAGCATTTGAATAATTTCTTTACCCAAGGTCTCTTCTTGTGCACTCTGAAGATTACCTGCAAACTCTTTAAATCGCGTAAAAGGCTGTTCAAAATCATCCTTCGGATTAATTTTATTATGATAACTAACCTTGATTGTAATCGTCAACCTATTCATCGCTGCACGATCTGTCCCAGCTTCAACAGCTGCAGGACTTATCGAATACTCTGTAATAAATCCCTCAAAGGTAGCATCACCGTCTTGATTCACCTGACTCAATCGAGATTGGTTACGGATACGTTCTTTCAGTGCCTCCGTAAAATTCTGACTTAAGGTTGGATAAACCAAAGGAGCTATATTTTCGAAATATTGAATATTAACTGTTTTCATTCCCTCAGGAATGGATCCACCAGTAAATCCATATTTTACCCCACAACTATTCATTACAAACAAAAAGATTGTGGTGAGAAAAGCATATAAAATTTTTCTTGACAACATCTGTAAACCTTAATCTAAATTTAAGTCTTTAATTTTTCTGTACAAAGTTCTTTCAGAAATCCCCAACTCTTGCGCAGCAGCTTTACGTTTACCTCGGTGCTTTTTCAGCGCTTTTTTAATCAGATCAGACTCTTTATCAACAAGCGATAAAGATTCCTCAACTTCTTGAGCATCCTGCAGGTATTCATCCTGTGCAACAGGACTTTTTAATACGTTTGTTGTATTTGCTGGAGAATGTATGGTGAGCGTTGGGGTTGTATTATAATTTTCTGGTTCTGCTTTCAATTGTGGTTCAATCTCCTGGTATAACTGATTAATGTAAGGGGAATTTTGATCAAATGTGCTCGAATCGACACCTTTCTGAATTAATTCAACCACCAGTTTTTTCAGATCAACCATATCCTTCTTCATATCAAATAAGACCTTATACAGCAAATCTCTTTCGGAGAAATCCTCTTTTCCACCATTATTTGAAGGAACTACCGCTGGCAAACTCGTTCGGGATTCATTGGGCAGATAATTTTGAAGTGTATAGGCATCGACAACGCGTTCTTTCTCCAAAACTGCAATTTGCTCCGCAACATTTTTCAGTTGACGCACGTTTCCGGGCCAGCTATAGTTGCGCAGCATATTTTGTGCATCTTCTGTCAATTGAACCCCAGGTGTACGGTATTTCTCAGAAAAATCTACAATAAACTTGCGAAATAATAAGTTGATATCTTCAGGTCTTTCACGTAATGACGGTACACGCAACGGTACAGTATTCAGACGATAATAAAGATCTTCGCGAAATTTACCTTTTTGTACAGCTTCAAATACATTCACATTTGTCGCAGCAACCACACGTACATTTGTCTTCTGTACCTTGGATGACCCTACCCGTATATACTCACCTGACTCCAATACACGTAATAATCTTGCTTGCGTACCCAAAGGCAACTCACCTACTTCATCCAAAAAGATTGTTCCACCGTCAACGACCTCAAAATATCCCTTTCTGGCTTCATGGGCACCTGTAAAGGAACCCTTTTCGTGACCAAATAACTCAGAGTCAATGGTCCCCTCTGGTATAGCTCCACAATTGACCGCAATAAAAGGGCCATGCTTACGTGAGCTTAATTGATGGATAATATGCGAAAAAACCTCTTTACCACTCCCACTTTCACCTTGTATTAGTACGGAGATATCAGTTGGAGCCACTTGTCGTGCAATATCAATAGCACGATTCAACAAAGGCGAATTACCAATAATTCCAAATCTATTCTTTATATCTTGGTTATCCATAAATTTCCAGTTGGAAATAAAACAATCTAAGTTTTCTTAATCAACAATCTTTCCCAATAATGTCGCAGAGGTACATGACTCGATAAGTACATTCACATAATCGCCTTGTTTAAATCGAGGATCAATTGGAAATACCACCAATGCATTTTGATCATTACGGCCACAGAAATCAAACTCAGATCTTTTCGAAAATCCCTCAACAAGCACTTTACAAACTTTGCCAATAAAATGTTGATAACGGTATAAACTATGATCGCGCTGTTTATTGATCACTTCTGTCAAACGACGTTTTTTAACATCTTCAGGAATATCATCTGCGTATCTTTTTGCCGCCAATGTACCTGGTCTTTCTGAATAAGCAAACATATAGGCGAAATCGTATTTGACATAATCCATCATAGACAATGTTTCTTGATGCTCCTCTTCTGTTTCAGTACAGAAACCTGTAATAACATCTGTGGAAATAGCACAATCCGGAATAATACGACGGATGGCATCGACACGCTCCATATACCATTCACGGTCATAGGTACGGTTCATTAATTCCAATACTCTAGAGTTCCCTGATTGAACTGGCAAGTGAATATAATTACAGATGTTTTCATGCGAAGCGATTGCATATAAAACTTCATCTGTAATATCTTTTGGATGGGAAGTAGAAAAGCGAATACGTAAAAGCGGGCTGATTTCAGCAACCATTGTAAGCAAGCTAGCAAATGTTATGGTTTCACCCGGTTCCTCCCCTTCAGCTACTGGAGCAGTATATTTATACGAATCCACATTTTGTCCCAACAACGTAACCTCCTTATATCCGGCATTGAAAAGATCTTGGGCTTCCTTCACGATAGATTGTGGATCACGACTACGTTCACGTCCACGTGTAAAAGGAACAACACAAAAAGAACACATATTGTCGCAACCGCGCATAATCGAAATAAAAGCTGTCACACCGTTCGAGTTTAAACGGACAGGATTAATATCGGCATACGTTTCCTCCCGAGATAATAAAACGTTTACACCTTTAGCTCCATCGTCAACTTTATCAATCAAATTTGGTAGATCGCGATAAGCATCTGGCCCCACCACGACATCCACCAACTTTTCTTCTTCTAAAAATTTCGATTTCAAACGCTCCGCCATACAGCCCAGCACACCAACGATCATTCCGGGATTTTTTGCTTTAGCAGCTTCAAATTCCTTTAGACGATTGCGTACCCGCTGTTCTGCATTTTCGCGGATTGAACAGGTATTAATAAAAACCACATCAGCTTCCTGATAATTCTTGGTTGTTTCAAATCCCTTATCCAACAAAATAGAAGCAACAATCTCACTATCCGAAAAATTCATCTGGCAACCGTAACTTTCAATATACAGTTTGCGTCCATTACTTAAAATCGGATCCTGTTCTAATAATAATGCCTCACCCTGACGAGATTCGTCGTGTTCCTTAGTGGTATGTGTTAAATCTAGCATAGCTCGATATTCAATAGAATATAATTTTTATTATTTTCGATGGAATAACTAACGCAAATACTCATCTTTTGCTGATCTGATTTCAAGCCCTTAGTTATTTCAAAGACTACAAAGTTAGAAATTTAAATCCATATAATGACAGTTTGTCAGACAGAAATATGGTTTATACTTTGTCAAATTTTAGGCGTAAATGGGCCGTATAAAAATTCGGACGGCTGTATTCCACAAAAAAAGCGCTGAATTTATCAGCGCTTTTTCTATGATTCGCAATCAAGTCAAACAGACTCCGAAAAGACCAAAGTCCTGAATCAGATTTATTGACCTGCTTGTTGTTTTGCTTCTTTCTTCATTTGATCACCTGCCACAATCACGATTTCAACACGACGATTTTGAGCACGTCCTGCTTCCGTATCGTTACTTGCAATTGGCTCAGAGAAGTTTCTACCTTCAGTTCTAATACGCGAAGACGCTAAGCCTTTAGATACCGCAAATGCACGTACAGAATTTGCGCGGTCCAAAGACACTTTTTCATTCGCAGCCAACGTACCTACATTATCTGTATGTCCGATAACCAGGATTTCAGTACCTTGTTCTTTGTTCAAGGTTGTTACCAAATTTGCGATATTATCTTTAGCTGACGCTTTTAAATCTGATTTATTGAAATCGAATAAAATACCTGAATCAAACTTAACCACGATTCCTTCCGCAGATTGTGTAACTTCCGCGCCTTCAACAGTTTTAGAAATCTCAGCGGCTTGCTTATCCATTTTTTTACCGATCAATACACCTGCAGCACCACCAATGGCAGCACCAGCCAAAGTACCTATTGCCGTATTACCAGCTTTACCTCCGATCAATGCACCCAATGCACCACCGGCAACACCACCGATTACGCCGCCTTTAGTTGTATTATTTGTATTTTGGATGGTAGAACAACTTCCAAATAACATAGCTGAGGTTGCAACTGTCAAACCTAATACAGCCAATTTTCTATTCATTTTCATATGTATGCTATCTAAGACTTTTAATATTCAAATTAAATACCGTTCTACTAAAATCAAACAAAGTGCCAAAAGATATTTTTATCAACTTTTTTGTTACAAAACACGACAAAAGGCGCTTAAAACTTCCGAAAATGACGTTGATACGCTACAAAATTTTAAATCACCTTTTCCGACCTTACAATCAGCTAACAGTAACAAAAGCAAAATGTTTTTATTTTTCTTGAGTCTTTACTTCAATATCAGGTAAAAGAGCCCCTTTAGGCCTTCCCTTGGCATTAAAGTCGTCCATAGACTGCTGTACGTAATGCATTAGATCGTACTGTCCCCAATGCTCAGCAAGATCAAACGATGGACGATAGCGTATCATAAAAGCATCTAATTCTGTACTATCCAGTTTCGTCAGGTTTTTAACAGCCTCCCGAGAAAAAATACGATCAACTTGCAACTCATCCTTCTCCCTATCCATAAAACGCCCAAAGCGTTTGGCGTTCTTGGCTTCCCGTCCAAAAAGATTATAAAGCGCTGTTGCCGGGCTACCCAGATAGGTCCCGAACTTATTTTTACCCCCATTATAAACGCCCTTTTTAGCGTAATTACTCATGGCATCATTTAATTCGGCCTCCTTTGTTTTTCGTTCAACGATGACAGTCTCCAATCGGATCCCTTCTTGCAACTCCACATAAAACTCGTTCAGGTTGGTCAGCACAGTTTTAACCGGTGAATACCCAACTTTTGTAAAAGACAAGGAATCTCCTACCGATGCATCAATCGTAAAAACACCAAAAGAGTTACTCAACGTAGACCTGTGTGTACGCATATTAAGCACCACAGCATCTCCAATGCGATTACCGTTACCTTTTTGCAGCACCATCCCCGAAACCTTCTGCAACTGTTGCGCAGTAGCACCGAAATAGGTGAATAACAGTAAAAAAAGCCCTAATATATGTATCTGTATTATTTTCATCCTAATATTTCTCTTCAATTACCCCAATTGGTTTCAGTGCGATTGTGATTCTCAACAATTTTATTGGGTCAAACATTTATTTCCGCAAGAACAGTTTATAATTTATTTCAATTTATTAATTCCCTGTTACACCTAACCTACTTTGCTAAAAGTAGTAATAGTTTGACACTTGTACTGTTAAAAAAGTTTAAATATTCTTTGTTGATCACTTGTATGGATAAAAAACAAAATTAGCGCCTTCAGCAACGACAACAAATAAGCACATATAGTCTTTCGCAGGTTTATAGTTCTGAATAAAAGAAGCCTTACGATCTTCTTGAATAATATCCATTTCTACAAACTCTTCCAATGTAGAGGCATTTATACTCCATTTCGTTTCCAATTCTTTACGATCCAATATCAGTTCACCAACAGAAACTTCATGCTGATGTGCAACAAAAATAGGATAGTCAGAATAACCTTCTTCAACAATCTCCTGCGCTACCTCACGGATTGATTCACTATAAAAATCGAGATCTACCTGCAAACTCTTCAATGGACTTTGCGCTGTAGACGCTGCATTTTCTTCTCTTGCAGATCCTGCAAATAAATCTTCTACTTCCATATGGTATCCTATTACTTCTTTAACTCCAATAAAACGACATTCTCAACGTGTTGCGTATGCGGAAACATATCTACCGGCTTGATCCGCTTCACCTCATATTTTTCGCCTAACAACACCAAATCGCGGGCCTGTGTAGCAGCATTACAACTGACATATACAATACGCGGCGATTCCATTTCTAACAAACGCGCTACAACGTCAGCGTGCATTCCTGCACGTGGTGGATCGGTAATAACCACATCCGGTTTACCGTGTTCGGCGATAAAGGAAGGGGTCAACACATCTTTCATATCACCGGCGTAAAACTTTGTATTCGTGATATCATTGATCGACGAATTCACTTTAGCGTCCTCAATGGCAGTGGGAACATACTCTACACCCACAACTTCTCTTGCCTTCTTAGCGACAAAGTTTGCAATTGTACCTGCTCCTGTATACAAATCATACACCAGCTCATCCCCCTTTAAATTGGCAAAGTCACGTGTGATTTTATACAGCTCATACGCTTGTGCAGAGTTTGTTTGATAGAACGACTTAGGCCCCACTTTGTAACGCAAGCCCTCCATCTCCTCATAGATAAAGTCACGACCTGCATATACATGAATATCCTGGTCGAAGATTGTATCATTGCGTTTCTGGTTTACGATATATAACAGGGAAGCGACTTGAGGAAACTTTTCTTTAACAAATTCCATCAACAACTCAACCTGTCCTTCTTCAGGATATGCAAACACAACGATCACCATCATCTCCCCGGTAGACGAGATACGGATAATCAAATTGCGCAATACACCGGTGTGTTCACGCAGATCGTAGAACGTCATACCTTGACTAAGCGCAAAATCACGAATGCTGTTGCGAACTTCATTTGACGGATCTTCTTGCAAAAAACAATGATCAATATCTAAAATCTTATCAAAACGCCCTGGCACGTGAAAACCTAGCGCATTCATTTCCAATTGGGACGCATCTTCATCAACTGAAGTCAACCATTTTTTGTTGGAAAATGTATATTCTAATTTATTTCTATAGTATTCCGTTTGCGCAGAGCCCAAGATACTTTCCATCGCTGAAGTATCCACTTTCCCAATACGCGATAGGGCATTATCGACAGATTGTTGCTTGAATTTTAATTGAGCATCATAGGTCATATGCTGCCATTTACATCCACCACACACACCGAAATGTTCACAAAACGGATCTACGCGATAAGATGAAGCCTCTTTTAAACTGGTTACCCGAGCTTCCGCAAAATTCTTTTTCTTGCGCATAAGCTCCACGTCAACAACATCACCGGGAACAGCTTTTTCTACAAACAAAACCAAATCTTCGGTTTTTCCAACACCTCTACCCTCTTCGGCAATATCAATGATGGCAATATCTTTCAAGAACTTTTTCTCTTGCGGAATTCTTCTACTCATAGGGTGCAAAAATACAAATTTATACCGATTTTTCATCTGCATAAATGATTTATAGCCATTGATTATCACTGGCATAAACGAGTACCTGACGGGTATGATAAGTTTCAAGCGAATAAAATACGGGGATCAGATTCGGACATTGTTCGTACCTTATTCGGATGCGATACAGATTGTGTACCAATACTGACCAGATTCTGACCTGACTCTGAACAGGAATTATCTGTTCCGAGTCAGGTCAATAATAGTTGCAAGAGTGTTCATCTCCGAAGGTGGTACGAACACAATACGAAGACAACCCGGCAACAGCATGAACGTTGCAGAGCATCATAAAAAAGTGAGCATGCAAAAAAGATAAGATGTAAACCTTTTTCAGGAATGGACATAACGTCGCGAATTAGAAAGGGATGCGCGCGTTATAACAACTTTACTGAACTGTTGCCTGAACAAGATAAGGAAGGATTTCTTTCTGAAACGAAATAAAGTTTTTCCGCACATCGGCATCTGAGACAGCCGTAAAAGCAAAAGAAAACACAATACTTTTACTGGACTTGATCAAAAAGGTTAGCTTCTCTTCGCTAATCGCTTCATTTATCTTTTCATTCTGAATGAATGTACTTAAGAGCAGAAACTCCAAATCTTCAGACAGCGTTTTTAAATATTCTTGGGCGTTTGCAGATTCCCGGATAAATTCCCAGCCGATCAATTCATTGCAAGCCGTATAGGTCAGTCGGCTTACCCGCAATATTGTAGACGCCAAAAACGAAGCCATATCATCTTCATATTTGGTTGTTTTCAAAATATCCTGCAGACTCGCACGAAGATAATCCATGAGAATGGCATGCAGGATCATTTCTTTACTATCAAAATACTTGTACACTGTCGCCTTCGCAATCTTAGCTTTTTTTGCCAATGTGTTCACACTGGTTTTATGATAGCCATTTTGACGAAAGAGCTCACGTGCTGTTCTTTTTATGGATTCAATAATATAATCTGGTTCCATATACGTTAGATCGTACGAATGTTGAAAGTCATCTACAAAGCCTAAAGACCAAAAAGCATCACATTGTTCTCTTGCCTAGTTATCGTAGAGAATAATGTGATGCCACAATCTTTACAATGAATAATTTATATTAATTCAGTCTCAAATTGAGACAAGAAACGTGTGTCATTTTCTGAGAAAAGACGTAAGTCTTTAATCACATATTTAAGGTTTGTGATACGTTCTATTCCCATACCAAAAGCAAAACCAGAATACTTTTTACTATCGATACCACAGTTATCAAGCACGTTAGGATCGACCATACCGCAACCTAAAATTTCTACCCAGCCAGAGTACTTACACAAGTTACACCCTGCCCCCTTGCAGATTGTACAGGAGATATCCATTTCGGCCGAAGGTTCAGTGAAAGGAAAATAGGACGGACGGAAACGCACTTTGGTACCTTCACCATACATCTCTTGAACAAAATGATATAACGTTTGTTTCAAATCGGCAAAAGAAACATTTTCGTCTACATATAAACCTTCTACCTGATGAAAGAAACAGTGCGCACGGGCTGATATAGCTTCATTTCTATAAACACGTCCAGGCATTATCGCACGAAATGGCGGTTTACCGGCTTCCATTAAACGCACCTGAACCGAAGAGGTGTGCGTTCTCAATGTAATGTCATTACCTTCTTGTTTTTTGATAAAGAAAGTATCTTGCATATCACGCGCAGGATGTTCCGGCGGAAAATTTAGTGCGGAGAAATTATGCCAATCATCTTCAATTTCCGGTCCTTCTGATACAATAAAGCCTAATTTCTTGAAAATTTCAACAATTTCTTTACGAACTAAAGAGATGGGATGTCTAGACCCCAGCTGAAAACCTTGACCAGGCAATGTTAAATCACTCGCAAATTCCTGTGATTTTTGCTTCTCACCAGACCCGAACTTTTCTTGTGCTTCTTTGAATGTATTTTCTGCGAACTGCTTAAATTCATTCAACACTTTTCCCAAAGTACGTTTCTCTTCAGGCGTAACTGTTTTGAATTCATCAAAAAGATTTTTCACAATCCCTTTGGAAACCAAAAACTTCAATCTGAAATTTTCTACATCGGCTGAAGAAGCTGGCGCAAATGCCTTAATCTCTTCAGTATACTGCGTAATTCTATCTTGCAACATAATTAGAGCAAACATAGCCAAAATTTCCGCTAAAAAGAAATTTTGAACTTCGACTGAGCATCATAAAAGAACACATAGCAGAAACAGCCTACTCGCTTGGGAGAAGGTAATCAGAATTCCACACCCAAAACGCTAATAAAACAAAAGAGCAGGCCTAGTTGCCTGCTCTTTTGTTTTTTGATGATTTTACTATATTTACTATACATGTAAAGTTTTTACATAATCTCAAATTCTTCAGCTTAAAATGGTAATGGATTATCCTCCTGATCATTCTCCGTAAAATCGACCTCCACTTCCTTATCTTCGACTTTTTGCGCCTGCGTGTTTGCTGTATTACCAGCACTTACACCCGCATTCGGCTCAAAATCCGATTTACGACCTAAAAGCGTAAAGGTTTCAGCGACAACCTCAGTAGCATATCGTCTAATACCTTCCTTATCCTCATAAGTACGAGTCCGCAGTCGACCTTCAATATAAACTAACTTCCCCTTTGTTAGATATTTTACAGCGACGTCAGCCAGACCTCGCCACATAACAATATTGTGCCATTCGGTTTGTTCTACTCTTTTTCCGTCTTTGTTATACGTTTCTGATGTTGCCAATGGAAAACTGGCAACAGAGACATTGCCTTCTAAATAGCGAATTTCGGGATCTTTTCCAAGATGTCCCACTAAAATGACTTTGTTAACTCCTGACATAATTTAAAAGCATAAATGGTTAAAAATTTGATCTTTCCAAAAAGGTAAAGATCAACTTGTGTTTAGCTAATTTATCTAAATCTTTTAGAAATACATAATCCCAATTGGATTTTTTTTGAATTAGATCGCCTTTTAACCGCACCTCAAAAAATGTCGCATAAATATTTTGATGACTCAAGATATGTTTTGTCTGCTGCTGTAAAACATGTAGTTCTGCATCGGAACCGAAACAGGAAATAAACCACTCATCGCTAACAACATCCGGAATTGACAAGCTGTAATTAGACTCCAAAAGTGGAAACTCATATAGATTCTGCCAAACGTCACCTTCACCGCGTTTAGACATCAGTATCCGATCGTTGTCCTTCAAGATAAAATAATTAAAGTATCTATTTTTGCTTGCCTTGGCTTTAAGCTTTACGGGCAATTGATCTACCTGGCCTTTAGATAACGCATAACAGGAAGGACGAAACATACAGAATTCACATAAAGGCAGCTTGGGCTTACAATGGGTAGCACCAAAATCCATAATCGCCTGATTATACAATGCCGGGTGTTTATGATCAAGATTTTCTTTGGCTATAGCTGTGAAAATCTTCTTTCCTTCCGTAGAATTGATAGGTGTTTCTATGCCATAGTATCGCGCTAGTACACGAAACACATTTCCATCCAATACTGCCTGGGCTTCATCGTTCGCAAAAGAGGATATCGCCGCAGCAGTATACTCTCCTATTCCAGGAAGCGTTATTAATGTTTGATAATCTACCGGAAAAACACCCTGATACCGATCGCGAACTATTCGCGCGGCCTTATGCATATTCCGTCCTCTAGAATAGTAACCCAGACCTTGCCAAAGATGGAGAATATCATCTTCTTCTGCATTCGCAAATTCCACAACATTCTTAAATCGCTCGACAAAACGTACATAATAGGGCAAGCCTTGTTCGACACGAGTCTGTTGCAGAATAATTTCAGAAAGCCATATTTTGTAGGCATCTTTTGTTTCTCGCCATGGTAGATCTCGCTTATGCTGTCGATACCATGCTTGCAATTCCTCGCCAAATTTCATAGCGACAAAAATGCGCAATTTTTCGCTAATACCAGCATTCCATCATTCGAGGATAGGTCTACGAATGTAGGTAATCTGTTCATCAGGTTCTAAAATCGTATTTTCCAATGTGATAAAGCCTTTGTATTTTTCTTTTAGCGCCTGATAGAGACGTCCATCATAAGAAACAGCAAATCGCCCATCTGCTTTGAGATAAACCGGCAAATGTCGATTGCCCACGTCGAAGCAGAACTCGCCCACAACAGATAGATTCTGACTATCCAACAATACACAAAGACAAGGTAAAATGTTGACCTGGATGAATAAATCACCACGATGATAAATACACTGTCCTGAACGCAGTGCGCTGCCATCATCACGCTGTATACGCACCAGATTACCCTTTCTTGTTTTCCGCTGGATAACGCGCTTATTTACTTCATAATAGGAAAGATCCAAAATATCTGAATCGCGGCCCAGCTTCAATTTGTCAAAATCAGGGATAACATCAATCCATATCTCGTCATGCTGGCTCCCCTTATGCATAGTTAGTTCCTTCCACCACTACAGCATCCACCAACTCCCGCTTACTTTTTCGACGAGGTTTTCTGTGTTCAATGACGGTGATTTCCCCCGTCTTCGATTTCTCATCTTCCGTTATCGCTTCGACGGCTGTATCTTCCTTCCTTTCAGAAAACTTATGTTGTGTAAAATCCCAACACAATTGCCCCAACATATGTAAAAAGTCGTAAAGCAACTCTCCATCAGTCCCCAAAGCACGTAGGATAACCACATCTTTTGAAGCCTGCGTAAAGCCATAAGAGATATCATTGTATTCAACAGTTAAGATTTCATCCAATTCATATTTTAATTCTTGCGCAAAAAGAGCCGAGAACACAAAAGTTGCCTGATGGGTATATCCCTCAAAAAATAACATCTTCTGTATCGGTTGACTTTTGGGACGCAAAAGCTGATTGTCAATAAAGGACAGTTTACCTTGTCTAAAAATCTTGGTTTGCGTATGGAGACTATCAAACTCAAATGCTTCTTTCATGTGAATTCTTCCAACACTAATAATGTCACCCCACATCAAAACTGCATCTTCAGCCAAGTGAATATGATTGCTTGCCTTAAAAATAGAATCCTTAAACGGCGTTACTGGGTGTGGAATGTAATGAAACAAGCCACCGGCCCCAACATGCACGTCCGTATGTTGTCTTGCGCCAGTTTTCATAGGATGAAGCTTATTGAAGGACTGTGTAAAAAGTTTCAATTGTGCATCTTTTTTCACATGAACATCAATGTGCAAATAATCCGTATCCATAATACCAGGCGATGCACTCATGATGATCATTTCCAAATGATTGGTCAATCCTGCCGCGCCATAATGCGTTAGTTTATAAGGTGCATTATGATAACTCTCCTTCAATCTACTTCTGCCGTCCTCTTTGGCAACATTTAATACGATTTTGCTATCCATATACGATAAATTTTAACCTACGGGCTCCAACAAAGCATACTTTTTGATCCATGATTTCACATCTTCCAAACCTTCTAAAGTCATTAAGTTTGTAAAAATAAATGGTCTTTCACCGCGCATGCGGATTGTATCCTGGCGCATAACTTCCAAGTCGGCATTTACATAAGGGGCAAGGTCTATTTTATTGATCAACAACAAATCCGAGCGCGTAATACCTGGCCCACCTTTACGTGGCATTTTCTCGCCTTCAGCAACATCGAGAACAAATATGGTCAAATCGGCTAGATCCGGACTAAAAGTCGCCGTCAGGTTATCACCTCCACTTTCAACAAAAATCAGTTCCACATCCTCAAAACGATTCGCTAATTCTTCTACAGCTTCAATATTCATCGAAGCATCTTCACGGATTGCCGTATGCGGACAGCCCCCTGTTTCAACACCAATAATACGTTCAGCGGGCAGAGCCGAATTCTGTTGTAGATACATAGCGTCCTCACGCGTATAAATATCATTTGTTACAACACAGATACTATAATCTGCCGACATCGAACGTGTCAACCGTTCAATAAGTGCCGTCTTGCCAGAGCCCACAGGACCAGCAACACCAATTTTCACGTAATTTCTCTTAGACATCTTTTATTTCAGTTATTTTTACGAAATGTAAATTCTCGTGTATAATTTTTCATGTTGCATGCATCGAATATCCTGAGCGATACAACAATTTCCGATCAGATCATCATCCAGTTCGGGCTGTAATCCGACCAATTTATTAATCAAGGGCTGTAGTTTAAACAAAATCTGCTGTGCATCCATTTGGCTAATTGGAACCAGTTTGGCACAATTCGTCATAATACCATTCAAAGAATTATAATAAAAAGCACTCAGTGCGTCTGAATAACTAATTTCCTGCGCATGGGCAAACATGGCAAATGCCATTGCATAGTGACCATGCTGTTCTTGCGCATTTATCGCCTTTAGATAAGCCGAACAACGCTTGACCGGTTTTAATTTTTCTGTCAATTTTAAAAACCGTATTCCCAATTTCTTACTGGCATCCCGAATCTCATAAGGAGCTTTGAAAGCGGTTATCAATGCATCCAGTTCAGCGATCTTTTTCCTGGTTGCTCTTGATTCACATAATTGCCAAGCTTTATGAAAAAAAGCGGCATCGTTGTAATAGAAACTATGCTCCAATAAAGTCTGTGCATATTCTTTTGCAGTTTTAGCATCATGTACAATCTCTTTATTGATATAAGTTTCCAAACCATAGGAATGTGTGAAGCCTCCAATCGGGAATACAGAGTCGTTAATCTGCATTAATGTCAACAATGGATTCATATGTAATCGTTATTAATTAAGTATTAGAGCCCCTTGGCCAAGGTAATTTTGTGCTGGACTACGGCATACTGATGTATGCGTAACGTATGTGTTCTTTCTATCACCCGTAACTCTTTCGTCGGTGTAAAACCCGCCCTTTCTAAGGTTTCCCAAAGGGGATTTTCATAGGCTGCAATAATTTCATGTGCAGCGTTGATGAAAACAGGGATATGTTTGTTGCCAATTTCGAGACATATCCGAGCCATATCCAAGAGGTTTTTAGGACGTACAACAAGGCAAGGACAGGGCAATATTCGAACAGCAATGCGCAGTTCCGTTGTTTCGAACAAAATATCACCGTCAAACAAGGATTCCGTTCCTAAATTTTTAAAGCCTATTTCTCGACCTTCAACAGTGAACCCTCGGATAATACGTCTTTCCGTATCAAACCATTCGAGTTCCAAAAAATCAAGTTCAACACTGTTCTGATCTGTGCTATCGGCCCAAATATTCCCCTTAATGTCTCTTGCTAACAACATAAATAACCAATTAGAATAAGAAGTACCGTTGAGCCATTGGAAGTTCCTTCAATGGTTCACAGGTCGCCAACACACCATCGACTGTTACTTCATAGGTTTCTGGATTAACGACGATATTTGGTGTTGCATGATTATGGACCATATCTTTTTTCATCACCGTACGACATCCCTCCACAGGCAGACATTTACGCGACAAATTCAATTTTTGAATATTTCCGTTCTCCAAAGAAATTTTCGAAACGAAATTGAAGCATAGTTTTGAAACTGCTTTACCATAATTTCCAAACATTGGCCGATAAATGATTGGCTGTGGTGTCGGAATTGACGCATTGGCATCCCCCATTTTAGCGCCCAAAATCATACCGCCTTTGATGATCAACTCAGGTTTTACACCAAACAATTCTGGTTTCCAAAGGATCAAATCTGCATACTTCCCTTTTTCAATCGAACCAATATATTGGTCAATACCATGTGCTTTAGCAGGGTTGATTGTAAATTTAGACACATAACGTTTGACACGGAAGTTATCATTTTCTTTCCCTTGATCTTCAGCTAAAGGGCCGCGTTGGATTTTCATCTTATGGGCGGTTTGGAATGTACGGGAAATGACCTCTCCCACACGTCCCATCGCTTGGCTATCCGAACTCATAATTGAAAATACGCCCATATCTTGCAAAATATCCTCGGCAGCAATTGTCTGTGGACGGATACGTGAATCAGCAAATGCCACATCTTCTTTCACATTTTTATCCAAGTGATGGCAGACCATCAGCATGTCCAAGTGTTCTTCAGCAGTATTTACCGTAAAAGGTTTTGTTGGATTGGTAGATGCAGGGAGGATATTGGGATACATGGCGATCTTAATAATATCCGGAGCGTGTCCACCGCCAGCTCCCTCCGTGTGGAAAGTATGGATTACACGACCATCTATCGCAGCAACAGTATCTTCCAAGAAACCGGCCTCATTCAGTGTGTCGGTATGGATCGCAACTTGTACATCGTATTTATCAGCAACTTTCAATGCCGCATCAATTGTTGCCGGAGTCGCTCCCCAATCTTCATGGATTTTCACGCCCAGTGCACCAGCTTCAATTTGTTCTTCGATAGGTTTAGTGGTCGACACGTTACCTTTTCCGAAAAAACCAACATTGATAGGAAGGTTTTCAAACGCTTCAAACATACGCTCGATATACCACTTTCCTGAAGTCACTGTCGTTGCCAGTGTTCCATCTGCTGGTCCCGCACCGCCACCAATAAAAGTAGTTACACCAGAATATAGCGCTGTTTCAATCTGTTGCGGCGAGATAAAGTGAATGTGCGTATCAATACCGCCTGCAGTTAGGATATAGCCCGCTCCCCCATGCACTTCCGTAGAAGCACCGATGATCATCCCCTCGGTTACACCATCCTGTACATCTGGGTTTCCAGCTTTACCAATACCTACAATTTTACCATCCTTAATACCGATATCGCCTTTTACAATACCCCAGTGGTCAATGATAATGACATTAGTGATACAAAAATCCAACACCCCCTCATCACGCAAGGCACGAGCCGATTGCCCCATACCATCGCGAATAGTTTTACCGCCACCAAATTTGTTCTCTTCTCCATAAACATTGAAATCTTTTTCAATTTCAATAAAAAGCTCTGTATCTGCCAGACGAACCTTATCTCCAGTGGTCGGTCCAAAAAGAGCCGCATATTTGTCTCTCGGTATATAAAGTTCCCCATCAACATATTTTACAGATGATTTATCTAAACCTAGTTTATCTAAACCAAGCGCATGTAGACCAACAGTAGTACCCAAAGTGGTGAGCCCTACGACTTTAATCCATTCGCGTCTATTCCATCCTCCCATATTTACTTAGATTGTCTGAATTTCAATTTTTTCATTTTATCAATGGCTTTGGTTTTCACCGATTGATCTGTATACTTCCCATTTGTCAATCCATTAAAACCATGGATTTCCTTACTTCCGCCAAATTCAACCAAAACAACCGATTTTTGTTCCCCTGGTTCAAAACGAACAGCGGTGCTGGCTGGAATATTCAAGCGCATCCCAAACGCTTTCTCCCTGTCGAAGGAAAGCAACTTGTTCGCTTCAAAGAAATGATAGTGTGAACCCACCTGAATCGGTCGATCACCTTCATTTTTCACAACAATGCTTGTGGTTCTGTGCCCAACATTAGCTTTGATTTCCTCTTTTTTTAAAATGTATTCTCCTGGAATCATATCATTCAATATTTATTAACGAATAGGATCATGGACAGTCACCAATTTAGTTCCGTCCGGAAAAGTAACTTCGATCTGTACATCATGGATCATCTCGGGGACTCCTTCCATGACTTGGTTCCTCTTCAATAAGGTAGTACCATAAGACATTAAGTCCGCCACAGACCTTCCGTCCCTAGCCTCCTCCATAATCTGGGCACTGATGTAAGCGATACACTCTGGATAATTTAATTTTACCCCGCGTTTCAATCGCTTAGCCGCCAATTCGCCGGCCAAATGCAACAACAGCTTTTCTGTTTCTCTCGGTGTTAAACGCATAAAAAAAAATAATTATTTGTTAATTTGTTAAAGGAATTATTATAAAACTGGAATGGTAAAATATGCCCCAAAGGCTAAGCGGTTGTACTGACTCTTGGCCATATCCATATAGCCCTTATAGTTTACGGTGTTACCAAGGTAACCTAAATAAAACCGAAGATCCTGGTTGTGAAACGGCTTATGTTGCAAAGCCGCAAAATAGGTCCAGTTTTGGCGAAAATTCTTACCGAGTTGGTTATCATCTCTCGATCCCGCGATCTCATACCCACCTTTCAAAGCCACCTCCCATTTTTTACTCAAAAATTGATCATAGCGCAATATGGCAGAGCTGTAGTTCACATCTTTGGCCAATACACGGTTCGCGCCAGTTCTACCATAAAATTCGTTGATCGCGGAAGATGCAATCATCGCATGATCAACAGCAAGATAAGAGTACTGTAAATCAAGATATAGCATCTGTTTTGCTGTTTTGAATTTATTCGCTAATGAAACGGCATGATTAGTATGTCCCTTTGCAAACTGAGAGATGTTGTAAGACCATTTCGTATTAAAACGCTTATCCATAAATGCCCCCACCCAAGTGAAATAGGCTCCCATTGGTACACTAGAGCGTTCCAAATCACCTACAGCAAAACCATTTTTTGCATGAAGCTCCATAAAACTATCATTGGTCGTGTTGTAAACTTGGGCATGTAACGAATGATTCGGATTGACTTCATAGGATAACATTCCACCGACAACAAAGAGATTCAATATGCGGTCGACATAGTCTGTGAACTTATATTCGTAAATTGGGTTATTTTCAAATTCATAACTCCCGACCATCGCACTTTGCTTACCGGCCGTAACGGACCATTTGAGATCCTTGCCAAACTTGTACTTGATCAATGCCATGTCCAATGCACGCGAGCCATTATCCTGACTCGTTGGAGCAAATGACCTATTCAAACGAAAACGCACTTTATACGACAGTCTATCATTGTATTCGCCGCTCATCAAAATACGGGCATCATCAAGGTTTGCTTTTGCTTGAGACTCCCCCTCCCCATTGTCCGTTTGCAGACCTGCTCTTAACAGGACATCCAATTGAAATGATTTTGCTCGCGCGGGTTCTTTCAGTAACAAGCTGCTTCTTTGCGCCTGAACAGAGTCCGTTTGGATCTGCTCTTGCGCATGCAATGATGCTATACTAATCCCCAGTGTTGTAAAAAGTGAAAGTGTTTTTTTCATCCTTATATTTTGTTCCTTTATGGTAACGAAGCAATCCCGCGGTTTCAAAACATAATCCGATTCGAAACAACAAGATAGATCCATGAGTTATACTTATCTCTGGTACAAGTATATCACAGCCACCTAAAAATGGAATAAGGATGAGATTAAAATGAAATTAGAAAGGAGTTTTTGGGATTGTAACAACGACCAGAGTGCCTTGACCTTCCGTTGAATTGAGGAACAATTCAGCACCATGAAGGTCAAAGATATTTTTGGCTAAAACAAGCCCCAAACCATTGCCATAGATATCACCGACATTAGAAGCGCGGTAAAAAGAGGTAAAAATATGTGGCTGGTCTTTTTTAGGAATACCTATCCCTTGGTCAAACACTTTTATCGTAATATTTTTGCTATCGCTACTTATGGCTACGCCAACCTGCGTTCCATTGCCGTACTTAAATGCATTTGAAATAATATTGCTAAAGGCAATAAAAAACAGATCCGGGTTAGCCAAAACCGTAAGCTCATCACTATCTTCTGGAATTTCTGTTAGATCAAAAGAAAGCTTGAGGTCCTTATGAATACTTTTTTCGGCTTTATAAATTTCATAGAGTAATTCGTCAATTCGAATAATTTCTTTATTGTCCACTTCCCCCTTGAAGCCCATGCGGGATAGTTGCAAAAGATTATTGATAATCAACTCCATTTTATCCGCATATTTTGCGATCGTCTCCAGTGAATAATAAGCTTCATGCTCTTTCGACAGGAGCTGTTGTGCCAATTCGGCTTCTCCTCCGATAATTGTAAGTGGGGTCTTTAGCGAATGAGAGGCATTTCCGATAAAACTCTGTTGCGACTGAACCGAGATATCCAATCGGCTAAGCATTGAATTTAAGTTCGCAATCAAAACACCCAATTCATCTTTGCTATTGCTAAATTTACTAAACAGACGATGGTCTAAATGTGCGATATCAACTTTGTCTAAATCATTGTTGATATCCTTAATGGGTTTCAATAATCGGTCAGCAAAATAAAAAGACATCAGTACAATTAAAAAAATCGCCAAAATCCCACCGGTGATCAGGGTACGATCCAATTGACGCTGTTCATCATGGCCGTAATCATCAATCCCTTCCGATACAACAATCAAATTTTCGTGGTGAAGATGATCCTGAAAAAAAACGGCTACAAATGCAGTATCGCCATGCATATATCTTCCTTTCCCGTCACGAATCACCTCTGTATAAAATGTTTTCGGCATAGGAAGTTCGGGCCGCAATTGAACACGATCACTTCCCTTAACAACACGAATGAGATGGTCTGTTCCTTCAGATAATTGTTTCAGGTATTTACGTTTTACCTGAATATAGAGTGCCCTATTTTCATCCTTCTGATGGACGATATGATCTCCAACAATAACGGCATTCTCTTCAAGCCGATGAAAAAATTTGGTCTGTAGACTGTCGTACGTGAAATAAGACACATAAATGGCAAAAACAACAAGCAGCAGGGTGCTGATGATAGAAAATAGGAGAACTATTTTGGTCCTAATTTTCATGACGGATTACATAGCCCATACCGATCACCGTATGGATAAGTTTACGTGAAAATTGTTTATCGATCTTTTTCCTCAGGTAATTCACATACACGTCGACAACATTGGTGCTTAAGTCGACATCCATACCCCATACTTCTTCCAGAATATCGATCCGGCTCAATACCTTATTTCGGTTGAGCATTAAAAATTCAAGTAAACGAAATTCAGTAGCTGTGAGAATAATAGGAGAATTGGCACGTTGAACCGATTTACTGTCTCTATCCAATTGAAGATCGTCAAATACCAATATATTTTTTTGCTCGGTAACTGTTTTGGATTTGCGGCTATAGCGACTGATTCGAGCTTTTAATTCCTCTAAACGAAACGGCTTCGTCAAGTAATCATCCGCATCCCTGTCAAAGGCCTCAACAATGTCCTCCGTTTGATTTAATGCTGTTAAGATAATAATTGGGACTTCGTTGTTAGACATCCGAATGTTTTTACAGACATCTAAGCCATTCATACCAGGCAACATCACATCCAATAGGATCAAGTCATAACGGTTCAATCCCGCCATTTTTAGACCAGTATAACCATCCATAGCAATACTAATATGATAGCCTTCTTCTTTTAAGCCTCTTTCGATCAATGATATGACGGATGGTTCATCCTCTATTAGTAATAGTTCCACAGGTATCTTTTTTAAACAGTAAAAAATTCGAGGTTTGTAAAATACAAAATTAACATTTCACCTTTTTCCAAAAAGCGACATTCCTTAATTATTTTCGCTTTTTCTTGACGATTATATGATAATAACTTATAAAACAAGTAAAAAACACATAGAACTCCAAGACCGCTATCTTAACCGCCGCCCTTAAACCATTTATTTCACTCGGTATAAAAATAGTCCACAACGTAAGATCCTTACTCAAAATATAAGACGCTAGCACTGAATCGTAAGTACAGACCAAAAATCGGTTTTAAACAATCAAATACAATAATATCTATTTTTGAAAGAATTTCCACAGACAACGAAAGATTATTTCAAAAATCAATCGAATTTCAATATTTTTGTAGCTTAAAATCACACAATGAAACAATTTATCCTTTGTTTACAGTTGGCGTTTTTTCTCCTTATCGGACAAGGACACGCTCAGCAAAAGCTATATAAAATTTCATATCAATTTGCTGATCCTGAAACGGGAACAGATACCGCATCTTCAGAATTCATCAAAATATTGGCTGGAAATAATGAAGCATTAATGCAGGCCTTCATCACCAAAGACCAGATGCGAATTGAAAGTTTATTATTCGGAAAATCGATACAGATCAGCAATATCCACGAGGGCAGTTCTTTTCTACTGGATGAAATAAATAAAACCTATACTGCAACAGAGTTGGCCACCGGCAAACTCATTGAGACTGCCGTAAACGAGGGTGATAATTATGCCTATTCGGGAGATTTTGAGATCAGCTTAGTTCCCGATCAAAAGAAGATAATTGCAGGAATCACCTGCGAAAAAGCAACATTCAATCTAACAGGTAGCCAAGATCCACAAACGGAAATTACCGTTTGGTATGCACCAAAATTGCCAAAGTTATACTGGGGCACTTACGATTATCTCGAAAAAGTGCCCGGGGCAGCGCTCTATATCGGATCGGCCGGGCTCGGAATCCAAGCGACCAAGGTAGAAGAAATAACATTCGACAAATCACTCTTTGAAATTCCTGCGGATTATGAAGAAGGTGAACCTATTGAGGAAGCTGTAGATTCCACGCTAAACGACCATCTATCTTGGTATCAAGATTCCAATACAGCATATTTTGGTGTACAGGACAGCTTAGGGAACAAATTAACACCAGCAAAGTATACGGCAATATATAGCTATGTAGGAGATTATGCTATCGTAACTGATGCAGCTCAAATGTTTGGCTTAATAGACATACAAGGCAGAGAAGTTATTCCATGTCAATATGAATCGCTCAGTTTAGAAACCGAAGGCGGTCCAGTGGTTTACATGAGAGATCTTAAGTATGGGCTGTTGGATACAAACGGTAAAATATTGCTGCAGGCCAAATATGACTTTATTTCAGTTCCTAGCCCAGAATATGCACTTTTTACGGAAGGAGATCATACGGGTATCATGGACCAAAAAGGCGCTGTTTTACTTCCTGCCAAATATGAAACCATTTCGGATTATCGCGATAATCTCGCGTTAATTCTAGTCAACCAATCCTACCAGCTTATTAATAAAACGGGGCATAATCAACTTAAAACGGATTATGAGTTTCTATCTTTTGCGGGTGAAAGACTTCTACTGGCATTTAATGACAATAAATATGGGTACATTGATTACACAGGGAAAGTCGTTGTTCCATTTAAATTACAAAATGCCCAAGCTTTTGAAAACGGGCTAGCGCTTGTAACGGAGGATCTAGAGAATTTTTATTATATTGACGCAAAAGGGAATTTTATCAAGAAATATGAAGAGTAATCCACAGACATTCCACTTGTCGACATTGCATCGTGGAAAATACATGTTAATCTTGCTAATTTCAATCTTTTTGATCGGAATGGGAATGTCTAAAGTTCCCATACAGGAAATTCTCAAGATTATTATTGCTCTTTTAATGATTCCTTTAGCACTGTATCTGGCCATAAAGTCTTCGACTTTGTCGTCGACTTGGGTCTTGGATGAAAATACACTTCAGATAAGCAACGCTAAAAAAACAATCGTTTTCCCTTTGAATAATATTTCTCATATCAGGAATCTCAAACGTTCCGGTGGCAACCTGATCATTATCAACCAAAACAAAGGGCCAGCCTTCCGTACCTGGCGCAACAAATTATTTCAAAAGGAAGATGATCTTCCCCTGCTAACGGAAGCCCTAAAGGGCGCTGACATCGAATATTACGACCTATAAATTCTTTCTTCCTTCGGTAACATTTGTTACAGGCTTTTGCAAAGGCAGTATGTACCTTTGTAACATCACTTAAGAACAATGTTATGCTATTGGAATACATTAAACAACCATGGCCCTGGTATATTTCAGGACCTTTAATTGCACTGGTCATGTACCTGCTGCTCAAACAGGGAAAGGATTTTGGCATGTCCAATAATCTGCGTACCATGTGTACTGTATTAGGAGCCGGAAAAACTTCCTCTTTTTTCAGATTCGATTGGAAGACCCAGTCATGGAATTTATTGGTGGTACTCGGGACAGCCATTGGCGGTTTTATTGCACATAATTTTCTGAGCGATGGCACTGCAAGCCAGATTAATTCCAAAAGTGTTGCCGACTTAAAAGAGCTGGGTATTATCGACCATCTACAAGGCTACCTTCCTGAATCCATTTTCATTTTCGATGGATCTTTGTTTCAGTTTCTACTTTTAAGTATTGGCGGTGTATTGATTGGGTTTGGAACCCGCTATGCTGGTGGATGTTCATCCGGCCATGCTATTTCTGGACTTAGCAATTTTCAGCTTCCTTCTTTGATCGCCGTTATAGGTTTCTTCCTAGGAGGGATCATCATGGTTCATTTTTTATTCCCGCTAATTTTCGCATAAATGAAAGCACTAAAATTTATTTCCATCGGTATATTGTTTGGAATCATCTTATACAAATCAGAAGCCGCATCATGGTATAGAATCTACGAAATGTTTCAATTTCGTTCCTTTCATATGTATGGGATTATCGGTACAGCACTGACCACAGCAATTATAATCGTACAAATCATCAAGAGAAAGCAAATCAAAGATAGTAACGGGATGCAAATAGCATTCCATGATAAAGACAAAAGTATTACACGATACCTGCTCGGGGGAACAATCTTTGGCTTAGGCTGGGCATTGACAGGCGCTTGTCCGGGACCAATGTTTGCCCTAATCGGTGCTGGTTATTGGACTATAGGGATCGTCTTGCTTTTCGCTTTGTTGGGTACTTGGCTTTATGGTGTCTTGCGCAATAAGTTGCCGCATTAGTTTTAACAAACTACTTTATACCGATACGCGCAATCTGACGCCTGTACCACTAGTTAAAATTTTAGAAAGAGAAAATGGAATTAATATTTATAGCTGGTTTTATATTAGCTGTTCTGGTCGGCCTGTCAATGGGTTTGATGGGGAGCGGCGGAAGTATTCTAACATTGCCAATATTTGTTTATATTTTTCATATAGAACCTCAATATGCATTGGACTATTCGTTGTTTTCTATAGGAATATTAGCCTTGGTCGGATCAATTTCTCCGTTGAAAAAAAGAGAAATTGACCTGAAAACTACGGCCATTTTTCTCTTTCCATCGCTAATTTCGGTCTATTTGACCAAGCGTTATCTCCTTGTAGCCATACCAGAGTCATTCCACCTGGGCGAAATAGCAATCTCCAGAAACCATATCATCATGCTGCTTTTCTCGATTGTGATTTTGATTTCTGCGACAGCAATGGTACGAAGACGTAAACAGGTTCAGCACGATCGATTCAGGGGTGGAATTGGCCAGATTTTCAACGTTGTCCTCGTCGGATTGCTTGTCGGTATCATGACCGGCCTGGTGGGTGCAGGAGGAGGCTTTATCATTGTACCGGCCCTCGTATTACTCTTAGGAATTCCACTTAAGCAGGCCATTGCCACTTCATTGTTTATCATCGGTTTAAACGCCTCATTCGGTTTGATCGCGAATTATCAGTTCCTGGAACATATGAATTGGTTTATATTGGTTACCTTTACGTTAATCACTTTAATAGGCCTCCAAATTGGTTCCAAATGGAAAGACAAATTAGATGCAGCAAAATTGAAAGGTATTTTTGGGTACTTTTTAATTAGTATTGGCATCCTAATCTTCGCTTTCGAATTCATTCAATTTGTAAATCATTAAAATCACACGTTATGTTTTTTCAACACATTTTTGAGTCATCTTTAGCACATTCGAGTTATATCATTGGTTGTCAAGCCAAGGGTGTAGCGCTAGTCATTGACCCTAAAAGAGATGTAGACAGCTATCTTGAGATTGCACAAAAGAATAATCTGACCATAACCCATATTGCGGAAACGCATATACACGCCGACTACCTTTCAGGTACGCTAGAATTAGCCGCATTGACAGGCGCCCAACCTTATCTATCCGATGAAGGTGGAGAAGATTGGCAATATGAATTTCCACATATTGGATTAAAACATGGAGATCAATTTCAAGTTGGAAATCTGATTTTCCAAGTTATCCATACCCCCGGACATACGCCCGAGAGTATCAGTTTTATATTGATTGATACGCCTGCAACCATGGAGCCAGTCATGATATTTACAGGTGATTTTGTATTTGTTGGAGATATCGGACGCCCAGATCTGTTAGAGAATGCAGCGGGAATGATCGGAACCAAGGAAATTGGAGCCCACCAAATGTACCGATCGTTGCAACATTTCTTGGCTCTACCTGATCATATTCAAGTATGGCCCGCACATGGGGCCGGATCCGCTTGTGGAAAGGCGCTAGGCGCCGTTCCGAGTTCAACAGTTGGTTATGAAAAAATACGAAACTGGGCGCTTCAATACCAAAACAACAAAACAGCCTTCGTGGAAGAGCTATTATCAGGACAGCCCGAACCGCCACGCTATTTTGCCATGATGAAAAAACTCAACAAAATAGCACGGCCGTTGCAAACAGCAGTTCCTCAGTACAACAAGTTAACGAACGAAACTTTTCTGGATTTATACCACAAAGGAACAACTGTCATTGATACACGCCATAAGTTTGAGTTTGCCAAAGGATATCTCCCAAATAGCATCAATATTCAGCATAACAAAACGTTTAATACCTGGGCTGGCTGGATCCTTAATTACACGGATCCTTTTATACTCATTGTAGAGGAAAGCCAATTGGACGACATTGCCCGCAAGCTTATGCGCATTGGATTGGATCATGTCGCTGGATATGTTACGCCTGATACGGTTCCTCTTTTGGGGATCGCATTGGAACATCAGCAACTCATCGGTTTCGAAGAGATGAATAGTGTATTGGGCAAATCCGATATCCAAATACTTGATGTGCGCAATGCCAGTGAGTTTTCAGAGGGCCATCTACCGCATGCGACTCATATCTTTGTTGGTACAATTGCAGACAATCTTAACCAAATTGACCGAAATAAACAGCTATACCTGCATTGTCAGTCCGGAGACCGAGCAACCATAGCGGCATCCATATTGGCGAAAAATGGTATTAAGGACGTCAAAATTTATAGTCCTTCCATCAATGAATGGAAATTAAAGGGTGGAACATTGGTACAATAACATATACAAAGAGATCCCAGGGGAAATATTCCTGGGATCTCTTTGTAAAAAACCAAGCTATACGATCGAATTTGAGCTGCCATTGCATATAATAAAGAGCAATTCAACTCGTCAGTATATTTCGTTTATAGACTATTTCTATTGATCCGCAAGAATTCGATAACCTCGTCCTTCTTCTCTTCCATCTTGCCTTTCTTTTCCGTAAATTGGTGATTATAGATGGTCAGGTACTGATGGTCGTCCGTTTCAGATTCATATAATTCGGCAGTGGCAAAAGAGAAATGCTCTTCTTCATCCGAAAGATGGTCATACACATAGGCAAAATCATGATTACCCAAGGAGCTTACTACAGCATCTTTATCCGCCACGAATTTTAACCTTCCCGGCAATATCCGCTTATTCATCCATGCTTCGTCTTTTTCAGAAAAAGGATAAATAGTAATACCCCTGAATGCCATAATAATTGGGGTAATCAAAATAATACCCATTTCAATCGCCCACACGGCCCACAACATACCGCCCGAAACCGGACTCTTTTTCAAGGTAAAAGTGCCGACTTCATTTAAACCCTGCATCGCTTCCCAAATAAATGAAGGGTGTAAGAAAAATGCCTTGAATCCCTCCAGATTAAAAGACGATTTTACCCAGGTATCTCCGCCCATTGTCCCCTCCGCATTGTACATCAGCGACACAAAAAGAGCCCATTGAGCATAAAAGCCTAAAATTGCAATCAGCAAAGTAATCAATATTGCAATGCCCTTATTTCTTAATTTCCATTGTTTGAAACAGAAGTTGAGAACATAGAATATTCCAGCACCAAATCCCAATGTAATAAATACATTAAAATAAATAATAGGAATAAACCACTGCAAAGCGATGTAAACAATTGCCAGGACAACGGCACCCACCGTACCTAGCACAAGAGATCCAATAAATGCCAAAGCAGGAGCCTTTCCCGAGGGCTTATAATATAGATTTTCCATAAAAACAGTAAAATTGATTTTTAACTTAACAGATAAATCCCCTAACCAAAACCAAGCCAATTCTCCAAAGACCAGTCAATTTTCGTCAAGATTTGATGACATTAACTTCGTTACATTCGTTTAAGTGCCATTTATTGAGACAATTTTGTAAGTTTGGGGCATGAAAATCAAAATAATATCCTTTTTTACACTTGCATGTGTATTAAATATTTGGGGGGCAGTAGCGAAGGCCCAAAGAAAAGGATTCTGGCAACAGAAAGTTGACTACAACATGGATGTCAACGTGGATGAAAAAGCATATCAGTACGATGGAAAAATGACCTTGAAGTACAGCAATAATTCAGGGCAATCACTAAAAAAGGTATATTTCCATTTATATTTCAATGCGTTTCAACCAGGATCGATGATGGACTATCGATTAAAAAACATAAGTGACCCCGACAAGCGAATGGTCACTAACTTGGGTACAAAAGAAAAACCGGTATATCAAAGCCGTATTGGAGAACTGAAAGCCAATCAAACTGGTTATCAGAAAATTAAAACCCTAACAGTCAATGGTACCAACACAACATTTAAAATTGATGGAACTATTTTGGAGGTAACTTTACCAGTTGCAATCCAAGATGGGGAAACAGCACGTTTTGATATGGAATGGACTGCACAAGTTCCGGAACAAATCAGAAGAACTGGCCGAAATTCAGCCGAAGGTGTAGCACTATCTATGGCGCAATGGTATCCGAAGATGGCTCAATTCGATGAATTCGGCTGGCATTTGGATGAATATACGGGCCGTGAATTTATTGCCCCTTTTGGCAACTTTGACGTTACCATACACCTCAATAAAAATTATGTCGTTGGTGCCTCAGGTGTTCTTCAAAATCCATCAGATGTCAAAGGTTATCAACAGAAAGCGAAAGTAAAAGCCGTCGACAATAAAGCAACCTGGCACTATAAGGCCCAAAATATCCACGATTTTGTATGGGCTGCAGACCCCAAGTTTGTCGTTGATTCCGCTTCAAGTAAAAATGGCATAAGAGTGTATACCGTGTTCTTGCCAACAGACAAAGAAGTGATCTCGAATTGGAAGACAGCAATAGGCCTTTCTACCGAATTCTTTGATTTCTGTAGTACGAAGTTTGGTAAATATCCATGGCCAACTTATACCATCATTCAAGGTGGAGATGGCGGAATGGAATATGGTACAGCTACGCTTATCACAGGTGGCCGCAATCTAAAAAGCCTTGTCGGTGTAATATTCCATGAATCGGCACACTCTTGGTACCAACAATTGTTTGGAATCAACGAAACCGTCGATGAATGGTTTGATGAAGGCTTCACATCCTATGTCGAGGAGTTGGCTATGCAGCATATCTTTGAAAAAAGAGGTGCCATAGCATCTAACCCGCAAATTGCAGCCTACCGTGGATATTATAAATTGGCCCTTTCAGGGAAAGAAGAACCGATGAGTTTACTGGCAGATTATTATAACACCAACTATGGCTACAGCAACGAAGCGTACAACAAAGGTGCCGTGCTTGCAGAACAGTTGGGTTATATTATTGGTCAGGAAAATTTAGAAAAAACCTTCTTGAAATTCTATGACATCTGGAAGTTTAAACATCCGACACCAAATGATTTCAAACGCGTTGCTGAAGATGTTTCCGGTATCAACTTAAAATGGTATTTCAATCTGTTTATCAATACAACACGTCAAATCGATTACGCCATTGAAAAAGTAACAGATACAGAAATCCTATTGGCCAATAAGTCCAATTTTGCCATGCCACTGGATGTTCTGGTAGAATACACCGATGGAAGCAAAGAATTATTTTATATCCCTTTGCGTGAAATGCTTGGAGAAAAACCGGAAGAGCATTTTGACATTTACAAAGGTGTTAAAAGAACCGTGCTTGAGGATTGGTTCTGGACCAAACCCGACTATACTATCCATGTATCGAAAACACCAAAAACGGTAACAATTGATCCTTCATTGCGATTAGCGGATGTAGAATCGGCAAACAACAGTTTTAGTAAGTAACTAAATATACTTCCCATTATCCGAACAGATGGGAAAATCAAGACAGCTTCCAAACCCAATATATATGACGCGGTTTGGAAGCCGTTTTTTAATTCCGTGGCTTATATACTCTTAAGAGGAATAACCATATTCCATGTACGTTCAAATTGATAGGGCTCTGAACCATCCCCGGTTGCCGCAAACAAATGAGTAGGCTTCCCATTTTCAAATAGTAAAAACGGTCGTTCAAAATTGGCCTGATGACTCGTCGTGCCATCATCCCATTGAATTGTTTTAGAATAAGCTTTTACAGACTTCGAAAGATGCCAATCTATGCCATCTTTGGAATAAGCATGTATCCCGCCACCCTCTTCACCGCAGATCTTTCCGTAACGGTCCTTCATAATAAGTTCAAACTGCTGACCGTTATACCAGACAAATGGATCTTCTACATCGTTTTCATGGTTTTGGTCTGTATGAAATGAAAAAATAGGCTTGTCCGATAAACGGCGATAAGGTCCGAGGAAAGAATCCGCTTGCGCGGCTCCCAATAAAAGTGGTGGATTATAATTTACTGGGGAAGATTTATAAACTAAATAAACCTTTCCGTTCGGTAAGACAACTGGCGAAGGATTTGATGTAATGGAGGCATCCCATTCCCCTTTACGGGGATTCAGAATCGGTTGATCAACTCTCTTCCATGGCCCTGCAATTGACTTGGAATAGGCCATCCCAATACGTTTATGCATCCAGGCTTTCTGGCCTAAGCCCGACTCCCATACATTTTCTGTAAAAGAGGGATTTGGTTTGTCATAGTTATTGCCAAAGTAATAAAGCACATAATAGTCACCATTTTTTACAATTCGAGGATTGTGTGTCGTACAGCCATCAAAATATTGCTTCCCCCGAGCAGGCAGTACAACTTCAACAAATTCGTATGGCCCTTCAGCGGTATCTGAAATAGCCCTGACGACTTCGGAATTTGTCACCCAATTACCAAAGCCATATTGTTTGCTCCAACGCGAAGCAAACATATGATATCGTCCATCTTCTCCTTTTATGACCGATGGATCCCAAATCCAATAATCTTTCATCGCAAATCCTCCTCCTTTTGGCGCCGGTAATAACTTATCTATAAAGGAGTCTTCAAGACTGTCCCCCAAAGCATATCCATGGTTTGAAAATAGGAAGAAGCCAGAAACACCGGCTACATTTTTTAGAAAGTCTCGACGAGAGGTTTTCATACGTTTTACATTTATTAGAAGAAAATAATTCGTTCTTTAATCTATTTGATAGGCTCCCATGAAATAATTTAAACGCGGCTGGTACCGATAGCTTTTTTATTTCTAGAAGGAAACCTTTGAATTCACTCCTCCTTCATCTGACATTAGGTGCTATATTGGTGCTTTCTACTAACAAATATTGACGACAAGATAAAGAATAACTAGCTTGTTGTCAATCTTCTTTTAGATGATTCTTCCATCCTATTGCACTTTCTTTTTAAATCACTTCGTGTGCAGACAGAAGAGTCCGACGAATATTTCTGGATACATCGTCGAGAAAGAAGAAATAATACGAATAAGAAGCGAAGTTGGTCAGGTCTTGGTATATTTGTCCCCATGATTTATGTCCATATCCCCTTTTGTAAACAGGCTTGTCATTACTGTGACTTCCATTTTAGCACTTCACTACAATACAAAAGTGAGATGATCAATGCCATACGACGGGAAATCGAGCTCAGAGCAGCCTATTTGGAAGACAAAAAGGTCGAATCGATCTATTTTGGTGGTGGCACGCCATCCTTATTGGAAGCTGAAGAGATCGCACGGATCATCGATACGATAGCAATGCATTTTGACATCGTAAATCAGGCTGAAATTACGCTGGAAGCAAACCCCGACGATCTAAATGCGGCCAAAGTAAACAGTCTGCGGAATACAGCAATCAATCGATTCAGCATAGGCATACAGTCTTTCTTTGAAGAGGATCTTAAATGGATGAACAGAGCACATAATCAGCAGGAAGCACTGGCTTCTATCATGCGGGTGCAAGATGCGGGCTTTGAAAATATTACCTGTGATCTTATTTATGGCTACCCACTGTTGACTGATGAGAAATGGCGCCACAATATGCAACAGCTGATTGACTTTGAAATTCCCCATATTTCTTCGTATTCCATGACCGTAGAAAATAAGACAGCATTGGATCACTTTATTAAAAAAGGCTTAAGTCCAGCTATAGATTCAGATCAGGCAGCGGATCAGATGAGTCTTCTTATCCATACATTGAAAGCCGCGGGATATGAACAATATGAAATTTCCAATTTTGCAAAAAATGGCCTTTATGCACGTCACAACACAAATTATTGGAAAGGTAAACATTATCTTGGTATAGGCCCTTCAGCGCATTCGTTCAATGGAACTTCCAGATCCTGGAATGTTTCCAACAACGCGAAATATATGACCTCAATCAATTCAAACCAACTTCCCCTGGAAATTGAGGAGCTTTCTACGCTGGACCAGATCAACGAAAGTATCATGACTTCGCTGAGAACCATGTGGGGACTGGATTTGATTGCGCTGGAAAGCAAATTCGGGCAATCTGTCAAAAACCGAGTCCTAAAGGATGCTGAACCATTTCTAGGAGAGAAAAATCTCGTTTTGGAAGAAAACAAATTACGCTTGACAGATCCGGGTAAATTAATGGCTGATCATATCATGTCCGAATTATTTATAATAGAGGATTAACAAATAAATCGCTAATATTTTATTAAAATAATAATATTACAAGTATTTACATTTAAAAAATTACGAAAATAAAAATATAAATCTATTTTTTAGGCGGTTTGTACTATGTTTGCAACATAATCTATTATAAAATTATGATGTCACACAAGCCATCTTTTGATTTAGAGATCAAAAGTTACAGAGAGCAACAAAACGCTGCCGTAAGCTTAATTCAAATTGTCAGTAACCTGTGGTATAACCACGCTATTGAACTTGTATTTTTTAGAAATCAACTCATTGATGTAAAATCGAGTTCAATTCTCAACCTGATCAAGGAAAGCGTCCTCCTTACCGACGAGCCATTCAATATTTTTGACACCCTCCACGTGGCACAGGTATTGGAAAAACTAACCCTATCACCTGCGCGTATCGATATCGGAAAACTTACCTTACAGGTCAAGAAACAGACTATTGAAAACAACGATCTACCTAGTTTTATTACAAATGAATTAAAAGATATCAATCAACAAGCGGAATTAAAACCACGCGATGTTGTGCTTTATGGATTTGGCCGTATCGGCCGTTTACTCGCCCGAGAGCTTATGCATAAAGCCGGTGCTGGACAGCAGCTTCGCCTTCGTGCCATTGTAACACGGGACGCCAATGATAGCAAGTCCATATTGAAAAGAGCGACACTATTAAAAACAGATTCCATACATGGTGCGTTCGAAGGCGACGTACAGGTCGACATTCCAAATCAGGCTCTTATTATCAATGGCATCACTGTCCACCTTATCTCTGCCAAACAGCCAGAGGATATTGATTATACTTATTATGGAATACAGCATGCTTTAGTCGTCGACAATACGGGTGCTTTTCGAGATGAGCAAGAACTGAGTCGCCACCTGAAATCCAGAGGTGCCGCCCAAGTTTTATTGACAGCACCCGGAAAAGGTGTTCCAAATATCGTATATGCTGTCAACGAAAATGATATTGACGTGGAACAGCATGCGATATTTTCCGCCGCTTCCTGTACGACCAACGCAATCTCTCCTATTTTGGCGGTCCTTGAAAATAGAATAGGTATTGAAAAAGGGCATATCGAAACCATACATTCCTATACCAACGATCAGAACCTTGTCGACAATATGCACAAGAAGTCCAGAAGAGGGCGTGCCGCAGCGCTCAATATGGTGATCACAGAAACTGGAGCGGGGACTGCCGTTTCAAAAGTATTGCCTTCATTGAAGGGCAAACTGACCTCCAATGCAATTCGCGTTCCCGTGCCAAATGGATCATTGGCAATTTTAAATCTCGAAATTAAATCTAAAACTACCGTCGAAGAAATCAATGCACTTTTAAAAGAGGCATCACTACAGGGTGACCTTGTCGAACAGATTAAATTTTCTAAAGACAGTGAACTCGTTTCTTCAGATATCATCGGCTCCACTGCTGCTGCGATCATAGATGCTCCAGCGACGATAGTCTCGTCAGATGGTAGGAATGTCATCCTATATGTCTGGTACGACAATGAATACGGATATTCTCATCAGGTAATGCGCTTATCTCGTCATATTACTGGCGTAAGAAGGTATACATATTATTAGCATCAAACTTTAAAAATATAAGCGGTAGTTCGTTGTGCAATTACCGTTTATATTTTTACAGGATTGCTTTTGAGGTATTTCATAATGATCGGTGTTGCTCCTGCTTTCTGCAGAACATATTCACGGGCCAATTTTCCGGCCTCTTGACGGACAGTCTGATCTTCTAAAACAGCAAAAACTTTCTTTAATTCTTTAGCACTGGCAATGGCGAAACCCGATCCATTTTGCACAAGATCTTTCGCCTCCTGAAACTTCTTAAAATTTGGACCAAATAGAACCGGTATGCCATAAGTTGCGGCTTCGAGTGTGTTATGTATCCCTACACCAAAACCACCACCAATATAGGCCAGTTGGCCATACCCGTACAAAGACGAAAGCATACCAATGTTATCGATAACCAGTACCTTTGAATCGGCTATTATTGCGGCATCGTAGATAGTCATGTCCGAAAAGCGGAGTGCCTTCGGCCAAAGGTTAAAAATGCTCGCCAGATGTGATTCATTGATTTCATGCGGAGCCAAGATCAGCTTATAGTCTGAATAATCCAAAAGCAATTCCTGTAGAGCCAGCTCATCCTCGGGCCAGGTACTTCCTGCAACCAGGGCCGGATCTTCCCCAATAAATTGGCTGATCTCAGGAATCATTTTTCTGCTTTTAGGAATGTCTACCACACGATCAAAACGTGTATCTCCGGCTAACCCGGCATTCCGTATCCCAAATTCTTTCAAAAGACGTACACTTTCTTCATTTTGCACAAAGAAGTAAGTCACATAACTTAAAATTTTCAGAAAAAAAGTACCATAGGCCTGAAAGAAAATCTGATCGGGTCTAAATATTGCTGAGATCAAAAACAAGGGAATGCCCCGTCTATGCAGGCCTTCAAAAAAATAATACCAATATTCATATTTCGTAAACACAGCGAAACTTGGATTGATCAAGTCGAGAAAAAGCCGTGCGTGCTGAGCAGTATCGTAGGGGAGATAAAAAACATAATCGGCCAAAGCAGTGTTTTTTCTGATTTCATAGCCAGAGGGAGAATAAAATGTTACAATTATTTTATGATCCAAATAATTATTTTTCACTGCTTCCAGGACAGGTCTTCCTTGCTCAAATTCCCCCAATGAAGCAAAGTGAAACCAAATATGTTTTTGGGAAGAATCAACCGTTTGTTTCATCCTCGAATACCAGTCTTTTCGTCCCTCTACCATGAGCTTGGCTTTGGCATGAAAAGGAGCCAAAATACGCAGTAAGAGTCCATAAAGAAAGATTCCAATTGAATAAAGCAAACGCATGTTTTTAAAATAATGTTTATCTTAGTCAAAGATATTAAACCCATTTCATTAAACGGAACCATTGAGTGGAAAATAAACATCGCAAACGGATTTTGATAACAGGAGCAGCTGGCTTCCTCGGTTCTCACCTTTGCGATCGCTTTATTGCGGAAGATTACGATGTAATTGGAATGGACAACCTGATTACCGGAGATCTACAGAATATAGCACATCTATTTAAGTTGGAAAATTTTGACTTCTATCATCACGATGTCTCAAAATTTGTGCACGTTCCCGGGCACTTGGATTATATCCTGCATTTCGCTTCGCCAGCCAGTCCCGTTGATTACCTTAAAATTCCCATACAAACATTGAAGGTAGGATCTTTGGGCACACATAATCTCTTGGGCCTAGCGCGTGCTAAACAAGCACGCATTTTGGTAGCCTCCACCTCTGAGGTATATGGCGATCCACTGGTTTCACCACAATCCGAGGACTACTGGGGCAATGTAAATCCCGTGGGACCTCGTGGTGTATACGATGAAGCGAAGCGCTTCCAAGAGGCAATAACGATGGCCTATCACAATGCACATGGTCTGGATACCCGTATTGTCAGGATATTTAACACCTTTGGTTCCAGAATGCGTCTCAATGACGGCAGAGCTATTCCCACCTTTATCGCACAAGCGATACGTGGCGAAGACATCACGATTTTTGGCGATGGTTCACAAACACGATCATTCTGTTATATTGACGACCAGGTCGAAGGCATCTTTCGCTTGTTGCATTCGGCATGTGCTACACCTATAAATATTGGTAATCCAGACGAAATCAGCTTGCTACAATTGGCCCATGAAATTGTCGAATTGACAGACAGCTCGAGTAAAATCGTCTACGAACCATTACCGGTTGATGATCCCAAACAACGGAAACCCGATATTGGCTTGGCCAAATCAAAATTAGCCTGGGAACCTCAAATAGACCGAAAAACAGGATTGAAAAAAACCATAGCATTTTACAAAAAGATCCCTTTGGATACCTTATCACATAAAGACTTTACTTACTATAATCAACAATAATGAACAAAAAAATACTAGTCACAGGAGGAACAGGTTATATCGGTTCGCACACAGTGGTCGAACTACATCAAGCAGGATATGTACCTGTCATCGTGGATGATCTGTCCAATTCAAACATCAAAATTTTGGATCAGGTTGAAAAGATCATCGGCGTTAGACCTGAATTTCACCAATTTGACCTTTGTGACACAGAACGCGTGAATGAATTTGTAAAAAACAATACCGATATCTCAGGAATTATCCATTTTGCGGCCTCTAAAGCTGTAGGTGAATCTGTACAGAAGCCTTTGAAATATTACCACAACAATTTCTTCTCGTTAATTAACTTATTAGAGGCATATCAAAATAAGCCTATTAATTTTGTCTTTTCTTCAAGCTGTACCGTATATGGTGAGCCAGACTACTTACCTGTAGACGAGAGTGCTCCCGTGAAAAAGGCAACCTCTCCTTATGGAAATACAAAACAAATTGCTGAAGAAATTCTACAGGAAACTGCTGCTGCATATGACAACTACAATATTATTGCGCTCCGTTATTTCAACCCTGTAGGTGCACATGAGTCGGCACTGATCGGTGAATTACCAAACGGTGTTCCTCAGAACCTGCTTCCTTTTATCACACAAACAGCCATTGGAAAAAGAGAAAAATTGACGGTATTTGGCTCTGATTACGACACACCGGACGGATCTTGTATCCGCGACTATATCCACGTTGTTGATTTAGCAAAAGCTCACGTTGCAGCAATCAGATTATTGGAAAAAGGCAACCCGAACGGAAAATACGATGTCTTTAATGTGGGAACAGGAAATGGATATTCTGTCCTTGAAGCGATCAAGGCTTTTGAGAAAACTTCAGGACAAAAATTAAATTACGAATTTGGTCCACGTCGTGACGGAGATATCATCAAAGTTTACGGGGACGTCACTAAATCGGCCAATCAGTTGCATTGGAAAGCAGCACTTGGTATTGATGAAATGATGGCTTCTGCCTGGGCATGGGAAAAAAATCTGAAGGAAAATCCATTGGATTAAACAGTAGCCTCTGCTGCTACAGCAAAGCATTATACCCAGCTTAACTTTATATGACCGTCTTAAAAACGTAGACGGTCATAACTTGGCTCCCAAAGGGTCCTTCTGCCAACTGAAGGTCGACATTAAACAAACTCCTTGTCGGAAATATATTCCATGAGCATCCCGGCCTGATCTCCGAGCTTCTTTTTCAAGCGCTGCATAGATTTTTTTATCGCGTCTGGAGTAACCCCCAATACGTTGGCTACTTCCTTATTATTTAGCCCCAGTTTCATAAGCACAATTACCCTCAGATTAGATTCCGTTATATCGGGAAATCTAGATTGTATATCCTGGAGTAAATTGGGAAATTCTTTTACAATCAATAATTTAAATTCCTGCCATTTCTCTTCAGTGATGAGATGTGACTGCAACAATATTTTTAGCTCCTCGCGATCTTTTTCAACAACATTCCCTTTTTCTTCAAGCATCGCAGAAAGTACATTTATCTGTTCATTATTCCGCTTAAGATAAGCGACGTATTCTTCAACTTGGCTTTTAGAACTCACCAGTTCCCTGTCTAATTCTGCTTTTGTATACTTTAAATTAAGAAGCTGATATTCATAGTCACGTATCCGTTTTCTAGCACGGGATCGAATAGCATTATAAATAAAAAAGAATAATACCAATACCAATAAACTTAATATTAGCCATAATCGCCTCTCAGCTTGCTTTTTCTTAATAACAGCTTGTGCCAGCGATAATTTATCGGCGTACTTTTGCTTGTCGGCCATAAACTTCAATTGGGACAATACTGGATCACCATCTAAAAAACGTAATGAGTCTTGGAGACGTTCTATTCTTCTTCGTGCATTCAGCTCACGACCTATATCGTTACTTTGCATCGCCAAATTCAACTTGTGAATCTCAAGTTCAAGTATTGTCTTCTTATCATCCGAGCCCAATAAAAGAGATTCAGCTTCCGCAATCATATGACGAACATCCTTCGTTTCCTTATTCGCTATATTTAATCGAATACGCATCACTAAGGCGAAAATTGTATTTCGGTCATTCCCAAGAGATCTGGAAATCTCAAGATCTTTATCTAGGAGCGATAAAGCCTTATGGTAATCCTTCATACCTTCAAACACAGCCGCCTGATTACCTAAGATCTTCGCGTAGCGTAATGAGTCATTTTCTGAAAGTGCTAAAGTTTGAGCCAATTCAAAAATTTTCATTGCCTGCAAGGTATCACCACCACTTTTCAATGTCAGTAAACCTAAATTGTCCAAGATTTCAGCTTTCAATTTCGGTGAAATTTGTTCTTGTCGTTGCCCTAAATCCAGATATTTAATTCCAGAAGTGTAATCACCTAAAGTTCCAAAAAAATAGCCAAGCTTCTTGTAAGTTTGTGTTAGGTCTAAAACAAGTTCTTTCGGTATATCTTCGAGCCCTTTCTCTCCTTCCAAGATAAAAGGTAATGCCTCAGAGGCTTTCAGACTTCGATATAGGTAAAAGCCATACATTACCTTTACCCAAACGCGTACGTTTTGATAGCTATAGCCTTCTTCAAGGTCCAGCGCTTTTAAATAGTATTTATCACTAAAGTTATTTCTTGCACCCTCGTCATTAAACGACTGATCTGCCAGTAAACAATAATAGATTGCCAAAAGTGCCTTATCATTTTTTCGTACCGCTTGGCTAAAATATGGCGCAAGATATTTGCTTAACGACAGACTAGAGGATTGATATTGCGCTGATTCTTTTATAATTGTTTCGTAAAAGCTCTTCTCTTCTATCGAGGAATTGGAATCCATTAAATCCATCCCATAGACAACACGACAAGGGATGATTGTTAGAAAAAGAAAAAATAGAAGACATCGAAACATATCGGCTCAGGCATTGAATTTCGCAATAAAAATAAAAAATAATTTTAATTAAATCATCATGAGACAAAATCAACCAACTACAAACACAGTTAAGATTTAGATCGTAATTAGACCTTACATTCTTTTATTAAAAATAAGAATAGTACATTAAATAATACGCTACTATTGTTCGCTAATTAAACAAAGAAGCCGCTTTTTAAAAAGCCTTGTGACTATTCACAAAAAGCGGTGCGATTCTTCTTCTGACCAATAGTATTACTTGTCATCAAAAAAATGATAAATATGATCTGGTGTAATAGCTTTCGTTAATTGGACATCATATTCATTTTTATCTGCAATAACATCAATTGGATTAAAAAAAGATAGTCCGACACGCTGTACACCAACTTTACAAGACGAGAAAAAACGGTCGTAAAACCCTTTTCCATAACCTACTCTATAGCCGAAAAGATCAAAAATTAACAACGGCACTATAATCATATCAATAAGCGATGAAGCTACCTTAATGCCAGAGCTTGGCTCTGGAATACCCCAGTTGTTCGTCTCAAATCGTGTATGTTCATCCAATATGAAATGTTGCATCGAGTAATCATCAAAATTAGATCGCGAAACAACGATCTTTATCTGCGGAAAAAACTCTTGAATATAATTTATTATTAAATATGTATTGGGTTCGTGGTATTTCCCTATGGGAAGGAAAATATGCAAAAATTCGACCCTTGAGAGATCAAGCTTTGTAAATTGCGAAAGTAATCGTTCATTGAGCGCAGTTTCTCTCTCTAAAGACAATTGACATCGCTTAGTTTTATATTCAAGTCGTAATTCTTGTTTCGATTTCATTTGTAGAATAGTTATTCCTAAAATTTATTTCCCTTTCTTACCAAAATCCCCATTAAATTCCATCACTTATGCCAAGATCAATCAAAAATAGCATTCCTTCCAATTCAATTTTTATTTAAGCTTCAAAAGCAAATAGAAATTCTCGTTCAGAATAGAAAAACCAGGTGTTAAACGCAGTCTAGTCATAAAAAAAACGGCCTTGTAGCGAGCGCTAACAAGACCGAATAATCAACCTAAACCTAAAATCTTTCTATTATTTTACGCGCTCGATATAATTACCTGTTTGCGTATCGACTCTTACTTTCTCACCTTGATTAATGAACAACGGTACCATAATTTCAACACCAGTCTCTACAGTTGCTTTTTTCAACGCATTTGTAGAAGTATCTCCTTTTACAGCCGGTTCAGTATATGTAATTTCTAACTCAACACTTTTTGGAGCTTCTGCCATGATAGGCTCATCACTTTCAAAAGCAATAATTACAGTCATTCCCTCTTTCAAGAAACGAGCTGAATCACCGAACAAAAATTTAGGAATATTGAATTGCTCGTATGTATTGTTATCCATTACCACGAAGAAATCTCCATCCTCATACAAATACTGATAATCGCTAGTTTCTACACGTGCAATTTCTACAGATTCGTCAACTCTAAAACGGTATTCAACTAACTTACCAGTTTTAACATTACGCATTCTCGCTTGATAAAACGCACGTAAATTGCCTGGTGTACGGTGTATATATTCTTCTACGGATACTAATTCTCCATTAAATCTTAAGATATTTCCTGATTTTACCTCTGATGCCTTAGCCATTCTTTGAATTGAACTTTAAACGGTTATCTCATTATTGAGTCGTCAAAAGTACAAAAACTAATTGTGTTATTAAAATTTCATTCGCTACTTTTTTTTCTGAAAGTGTTTGTTTTTATTGGCCGGAGAGAACCTTCAGTTCACTTTCGTAGCTGTTAATGGTTATGCAATCTTGATGGTTTATGGGAAATAATCATTTTTGATACAGGACAAAAAACTTTTCTCCTATTTTTAATAGGGCAGAAACAATTGTTGATCCCCTAAGACTTGAAATCGACGATAGAAATACTTTCATCGCAGAATTCATACTCTTTTTTTTGGTTGGAACAGACGATAAACAATCTAGATTCCACTTTTGTGCGCTCAATTAAACGAAGATACCATTGTTCACCCGCACTATCCAAATTACTTGTAGGCTCATCCAACAAAACCAAGGCAGATGCAGAACAACAAGCTAGCGCTAGCTTTACACGTTGACGCATGCCTGATGAAAAAAACCGGATCTCTCTGTCAAGCGCATGTTCCAATCCCAATACGTTTACAACAGTTTCTTTATCAAAAGAAGGAAGATAATTTTTAAATTTAAAATGAAAATCAATCAGCTCGTTTAAGGTAAACTCCTCGATCAGTTCAACATAAGGAGCTGCGAGAGACAGCTGCTGATATATAGTTTCCACACCTAGGACTTGGTCTCCATCCGTGTAGATCAATTCACCCGATGAGGGTGTCAAACTACTTGAAAGCACTTTTAGGAAAGTGGACTTCCCAGAACCATTATGGCCAAGGATGGCATAACTCTTGCCGGACTCGAAGGTATAGTTTATATGCCTAAAAATCCATTCATTGTTATACCTCCTACCAATATCTTTTAATGTAATTTTCAAATTCACTAGAATCGACAACGCGACTACATCGCTCTATTATTGAATCCTTTCATGATACCCCGGCCGGAGTTCCGAATAAAATCCAAAATTTCATCACGGATTTCCGTTGCCTGATATTCAGCTTCTATAATTTCTATTGCTTTAGCCAGGTTTCTGTTTTGGACAAAAAGAATTCGATAAAGATTCTGAATCTCGGCAATTTGCTCTTCCGAAAATCCTCTTCTTCTCAATCCAACAGAATTAATACCAGCATAAGAAATCGGTTCACGTGCGGCCTTAACAAAAGGAGGAATATCCTTACGCACCAATGAACCACCGGTAACAAATGCATGCGAACCAATTTTGACAAATTGGTGAACAGCAACCATTCCAGCAAGTACAACATAATCACCTACTGTAATATGTCCAGCAAGTGTACTGTTGTTCGAAAAAACACAATTATCACCTACTTCACAATCATGTGCAACATGACTATAAGCTTGGATCAAACAGTTTTTTCCAATGACCGTTTTATACCTATCCTTGGTTCCTCTATTGATTGTTACACACTCACGAATGGTTGTATTGTCTCCAATTTCAGCTGTGGTAATCTCACCATCAAATTTTAAATCTTGAGGTTCCCCAGAGATTACTGCACCGGGATATATTTTACAGTTTTTTCCAATTCGAGCTCCATCCATGATCGTCACATTTGATCCTATCCAAGTGCCTTCACCAATGACGACATCTTTATAAATGGTTACAAATGGCTCGATGACCACATTTTTAGCAATTTTTGCCTCCGGATGAATATAAGCTAATGGCTGTATCATCTATACTACTTTAGTTGTTATTTACTCTTACGATCTGTGCCATAAGCTCCGCTTCACACACGATTTTCTCTCCTACCATAGCCACACCTTTCATTTTTGCGATACCTCTTCGGATCGGCTCCATCAAGTCACATCTAAAAATAACAGAATCCCCTGGAGTTACCTGCGCTTTAAAACGTGCATTTTCAATTTTAAGGAATAAGGTCAACCAATTCTCTGGATCAGGAACCGTCTTCAGTACTAAAATTCCCCCTGTTTGTGCCATAGCCTCTACTTGCAAAACACCAGGGAATAATGGTGCACCAGGAAAATGTCCCATAAATAAATCTTCGTTCATGGTAACATTCTTCAAACCCACAACATGTGTTTCTGTCAACTCAAGAATTTTATCGACCATAAGCATGGGTTGACGATGAGGTAAAATCTTCATGATTTCAACCGTATCGTATAATGCCGGCATATTGGGATCGTAAACTTTAATTTTTTTACGTGTTTTATCTTTCTTGATCTGCTCCTTTATCTTTTTTGCAAAAGCCACATTCGCTGCATGGCCTGGCCTTGCAGCCATAATATGCCCTTTCAAAGGTCTTCCGACTAGCGCTAAATCTCCAACCATGTCCAACAATTTATGTCGAGCAGGTTCATTTTGGTAACGCAATTGATTATTGTTTAATATTCCTTCCTTAGCAACTGCAACGGTTTCTTTATGAAAAAGATGCGCTAATTTTTGCAATTCCTCAGGAGAAGTCTCCTTGTCCACAATAACGATTGCATTACTTAAATCACCACCTTTAATAAGGCCATGATCAACCAACATTTCCAATTCGTGTAAAAAACAAAACGTACGCGAAGAGGCTATTTCAGATTTAAAATCCTCAATCGATGTTATTGCTGCATGTTGACTTCCCAACACAGGCGAATTAAAATCGATCATACAAGTCAAACGATAACCATCCATTGGCATGCCCAGTATTTCGACTTTGCGATCTGGCTCTGCATAATGAATATTATTCGAAATCTCATAATAATCCCGATCAGCATCTTGTTCCTCAAATCCCGCTTCCTCTAACAACTTCACAAAAATAGCTGAACTACCGTCTAGAATTGGTATTTCAGGACCATCAATATCAATCAGCACATTATCAATTTGTAAACCAATTAACGATGCCATCAAATGTTCAATTGTACTCACACTTGCTCCATTCTGCGTTATTGTCGTCCCCCTGGAGGTATCCGTAACATTATCCGCATCAACCAAAATTTCTGGTTGCCCCTCTAAATCTACACGTCTGAACTTAAACCAGTGATTTTCCGGAGCGGGTTTAATAGTCATCGATACAATTTTTCCTGTATGAAGACCTACCCCCGAAATTTCAACCTCGTTTTTGATGGTTCTCTGTTTTACATTCATTTCTAATAACATATTTTTAAATCAAAACTTCTTTTGACAAAACATTTATCCTTTAAGCTATATCGATGTTCGCCATCGCCTTGCTAGGAATGATTATTTCATCACAATTAAAGAACAGTTTATTTTCAATGAAAAATAATTATTTCAATTTTTTTTCTACTAACTTTTCTAACTCTTGGATTCGTTTTTCCAACTCAGGAAGACGTGCAAAAATTACATTGGAGCGCAACTGCGGCTGGTAAGGCATCACTGGCGTACCGCCCCACTTTTTACCTTCTTCTTTAATCGATCTATTCACTCCTGATTGGGCTTGGATTTGAGAGCCCTTTGCAACAACAATATGTCCAACGACACCAACCTGACCTCCTAAAACCACATGTTCTCCAATTTTTGAACTACCAGAAATACCTGTTTGCGCTGCGATTACGGTATTCTTTCCAATATCAACATTATGTGCAATTTGAATCAAATTATCCAACTTAACACCATCGCGCACTATTGTAGCGCCCATTGTTGCCCTATCGATTACAGTATTGGCGCCAATCTCGACATTATCCTCCACTTGCACATAACCAATCTGAGGTACTTTTTTATATGTTCCGTCTTCTTGTGGAGCAAATCCAAATCCATCCGATCCAATCACAACACCAGAATGTACTACCACATTTTTCCCAATCTTACAATCATGATAAATCTTTACGCCTGGGTAGAGTGTTGTATTATCGCCAATCGTAACTTTATCGCCAATATAGACTTGTGGGTAGATTTTCACGTTATCTCCAATGGAAGCCCCACGCCCAATATATACGAATGCACCAATATAACCTCCTTGGCCGATCTCCGCTTCAGCATGTATAAAATGTGGTTCCTCACGTCCGCTTTTGTCAAGACGAAACTCATTATACATATTCAAAATAGTAGAGAAAGCAGCATATGCATTCTTAACCCTTATGATCGTCAATGTTGGCTTAGTTGCCTGCGTCAATTGTAAATCTTCATTAACAATTACAATCGAGGCATCAGTAGTATAAATAAAATGCTCATATTTTGGATTTGACAAAAAAGAAAGATCGCCTTTTTTACCTTCCTCAATTTTGGCAAGGTTACCTACAGTAACTTCTGGATTTCCTTCAATCCGTCCTTCTAATAATGTCCCTATTTGTTGCGCAGTAAATTGCATGGTACAAATCTATGTTTTTTTATTAAAAAATAACTACTTGATGGAAGTAATTGCAACATATCCCACCTCTTTTGGATAACATAAGGCGTATTTAGCTACATTTTTCGACAGTGCTTCCAAATTACCTAGATCAGAAGCCTCCGTTATATCGACGAGCTCGCCCGATTTCAATAGTATTTTAATTTGATCCCTGGAAGAATTATAGGCCCGGTTTTGAATTTCTTGCATAAATACATAATAATGAATATCCTCTTGAGCCACCCCCATCTCAGCTTGTACTTTCGCCTTTACTAAATCAACATATTCTGGCAAGAATGGCTTATCACTCATGACAGATCGATATAAATTACGTTTCATAACACGTTGGCACATTGCACTTAAAATAGGATCCTCATGACGTTCCCATGTTTTTATGGCAGACATAATATCCGTATCATCTAAACGAGTAAACCAATCCAAATGTAACGGGTCATCCAAAAAGTTAGTTTTGTTGACCTGCTGGCTTAAAAACCAATGAAACGCCGGAGTAGAAAAGAGCTTATGGCCAGCAGCCGTCAGATATTTTGCCCGCTGCAGAATTTTAATCAATAACTGTTCCGCACCGATAACGGTCTTGTGTAAATAGACTTGCCAATACATCAACCGCCGCGCAATCAGAAATTTCTCTACAGAATAAAGTGCTTTATACTCCACCACTATTTCATCCTCCACCACATTGAGCATTTTTATAATCCGGTCAAATGAGATGACGCCTTCCGATACGCCTGTAAAAAAACTATCTCTATTGAGGTAGTCCATTCGATCAACATCCAATTGGCTCGACACCAATTGATGAAGAAATTTACGTTCGTATTTATTATTAAAGATTGTAATTGCAAGACTTAGTCTTCCACCCAGATCATTGTTGATTCGATCCATTAAAAGGGAAGACAATAGCTCATGAGAAACACCTTCAATCAAACTATGCTCCAAGGAATGTGAAAAAGGGCCGTGACCTATATCATGCAGCAATATTGCCGACAGAACAGCCTCCTCTTCATCCCCTGAAATTATAACACCTTTACTCCGCAAAGTTTCCAATGCCATCGACATCAAATGCATCGCTCCTATGGCGTGCTGAAAACGAGTATGCAAAGCTCCGGGATAGACGAGATGTGTCATGCTCACCTGCTTAATATAGCGGAGCCTTTGGAAATAAGGATGTTGCACTAGGTCAAAGACCAATCCTGTAGGAATAGCGACAAATCCATATACCGGATCATTAATAATTTTATTTTTGTTCAATGTGGAAACAAATTAATACGATCATCAACACTATAAATATGAAACCGAGCCCTTTAATCGTGAACTCCTGGTTAACACTAGTATAAACTTAAAACAAAGATAGTTAGTTCATCGTTAAGAAATGTTAAAAATAAAATCTGAAGCACGATATTTGCTTATGTTAGCATGAGATCGAAAATCCGATCCTCCCCTCTACTACTAATAGACATATAATAACAAGATGCAAAAAACACATATTCTTTGGGCTGACGATGAAATTGACTTTCTAAAACCACACATTTTATTTTTAGAAAGCAAGGGTTACAAAGTTGACACAGTCAACAATGGAAATGATGCCGTTGAAGCCTTTAAAAATGGTTTTTTCCACCTCGTTTTCTTAGACGAAAATATGCCTGGGCTAACCGGGCTCGAAACACTTGCCATACTCAAATCGATCAACCCTACTGTCCCCGTTGTTCTGGTCACAAAAAATGAAGAAGAACATGTCATGGAAGATGCCATCGGCTCCAAAATAGATGATTATCTTATCAAGCCGGTCAACCCCAAGCAGATCTTGATGACAATAAAAAAATTAACGGAAAACAAACGTCTTGTCAATGAGAAAACATCCATAGCTTATCAACAAGACTTCCGCAATTTGGGGATGATCCTGAATGACAATCTGGATTTCAACCAATGGTCAGAAGTTTACAAAAAACTTGTCTACTGGGAATTGTCCCTCGAAAAGCTTGAAGATAACAATATGCATGAAATTCTGACGATGCAAAAATCCGAAGCAAACATGCAATTCTCCAAATTTATAGAAAACAACTATATCCAGTGGATTAATCGCCCCGAAAACGCGCCCATTCTATCACACCAGCTATTTAAGAAGAAGGTATTTCCGACCATAGAAGATGATATACCGACATTTTTCTTTTTAATAGACAATTTGCGTTTCGATCAATGGAAAATTATCAATGAGGTAATCACCGACTATTTTAGACTTGAGGAGGAGATAAACTATTACAGTATTTTACCAACAGCAACACAATATGCTAGAAATGCCATCTTTAGTGGATTAACTCCACTGGAAATGGAAAAACGCTTCCCTAAATTATGGCAAAACGATGAAGATGAAGGTGGCAAGAATTTATATGAGGATAAATTTTTAGAAGATCAGATCAAGCGACTTTACCGCAAGTCTATAAAACACTCTTACACGAAAATTTTGACCCTGGAACAAGGAAAAGACGTGTTAGACAATCTCGGCAATTTGATGCACAATCAACTGAATGTATTGGTGTATAACTTTGTTGACATGCTTTCGCACGCGCGTACGGACAGCTCTATGATTCGTGAATTAGCAAACGATGAAGCGGCTTATCGCTCCCTCACTTTGTCATGGTTTGAACACTCACCTCTATTGGAGGCTTTAAAATGGCTCTCACAAAAGAAAGTTCGTGTGATTATTACAACCGACCATGGCACGATCCGTGTAAAAAAGCCAAGTAAAATTGTTGGTGATCGAAATACAAATACAAATTTGAGATATAAGCAAGGGAAAAATCTGAACTATATTGACAAAGATGTTTTTGCTATCAAAAATCCCCACGAGGCACAGTTGCCTAAACTTCATGTTAGTTCAACATACGTTTTTGCCAAAGAAGATTCGTATTTTGTTTACCCCAACAACTACAATCAATTTGTCAATTACTTTAATGGAACATTCCAACATGGTGGAATCTCTTTGGAAGAAATGATTATCCCCTTTGCGACATACTTACCGAAATAGTAATTTTGCAACATGGAAATTATTGTAAATACGACAGCAGATCTATCTCAAGCGGCTCAGACACTTTTAAATAGTTTTCCAAAGGACCGGATTTTTCTATTATATGGTTCAATGGGAGCAGGAAAAACAACTTTTGTAAAATACCTGTGTAAACAATTAAATGTACAAGATAGTACATCTAGTCCAACATTCTCCATTGTTAATGAATATGAGTCTCCCGCAGGCCCCATATATCACTTTGATTTTTACCGCATTAAAGATGAGCAGGAGGCATTCGATTTTGGCTATGAGGAATATTTCTATTCAGGTGCATATTGCTTTGTTGAATGGCCGGAGAAAATCCCCAATTTACTTCCTGAAGAAGCAAAAGAGATACATATTAGCATCATAGATGCAACAACACGTAAAATTTCTATTCGTTAACTACCTTTTCTCTACTATGGCTCATTTATCATCTTGTCAATATATTCCATCTGATATCCATGTTCCCGGACTAGCGGCTATACACGCCGAGCACCTTAGCTTTTCCTTTCATGAGAACAATATGCAGTTTGCTGTTGAAAATAGTTCTTTCGATATCGATGAAGGAAAAATAACAGCAATCATTGGTGAATCTGGCAGTGGAAAAAGTACATTACTGCGACTTATCTACGGTCTTTTGGAACCAACTGGGGGCATTGTGCGCTATAAAGGTTGGCAGGTTCCAACGCGCAAGGACAAGTTGATCCCCGGACATGATGCCATGAAATTAGTCTCGCAAGGCTTTGACGATTTGAATACGTATGCCAATGTATGGGATAATGTTGCATCGCAGTTGCCAAACACAGATATCAAACGCAAACAAGACAAAACTGCGGAAATATTACAACGTCTACGGATAGATCACCTCGCTAAAAAAAGAGTAGCAGACATCAGTGGCGGAGAAAAACAACGTGTCGCCATCTGTCGTGCTTTGATCAACGAGCCTGAAGTTTTACTAATGGATGAACCCTTCAATCAGGTTGATGCCTCTTTTAGGGATACCTTGCAACAGGACATAAAAGATATTGTTAAAGAAACTGGGCTGACCGTCATTTTAGTTTCACACGATCCTACGGAAGTACTTGCTTTAGCAGATAACCTCATCGTGATGAAATCTGGTAAAATCCTAGATCAAAACAATCCACATGTATTGTATAGCAATCCATCGCACCCTTATACGGCGCAATTACTGGCAAAAAGCAATATATTACAAGTTGAGCAAGCTCAAAATTTAGGCATAACAAGCGAAAAACCAGTCGCGATACATCAAGAATGGATTTCAATAAGTCCTTCTGAGCAGTCTACTTTTTTTGTAAAAGATGTGCGATTCAGAGGTTTTTATTATGAAATCGTCGTCAGTAATAATGAGATTAACTTACATGCGATTATAACATCGCAGATAATTCCACAGAAACTACAGGCTGTCGATCTAACAATATCTCACTGGATACATTTTGACCATTAATTGTATATCCTAGTCTTGTGTGTCTAGCCAAGATAAAAATGCGTCAAACCATAACTTGTCTGAGGTTTTGTTAATTAACCCAAAGCCGTGCCCCCCTTGCTCAAAGGTATAAAGCTTGTTGGGCACTTTTGACTTGTCCAAAGCTGCCATCATTCTATAGCTATTTTCTATTGGCACAGCCATATCGTCTTTGGCATGCACAAAGAAAACCGGACAAACTTCAGGAGATACCTGCAAATTGGAAGAAAAAAGGTTGATTTGGTCTTCTGAAGGGTTTTCTCCGATGAGATTTATACGCGAACCTTTGTGTGTGATATCATTTTGCATAGAGATTACAGGATAAATTAATCCAGCAAAATCAGGTCTTAGGGATACATGTGAAGGATTCACTATATAGTCTTTCTTAAACTTCGTTATTAAAGTGGAAGCCAAATGTCCGCCTGCGGAAAATCCGATAACCCCCACCTTTCGAAGTCCGGGGTGCAGGGTTCTGATCAATTGCATTGCCCGCTGCGCGTCCTGAAGAGGCCCTATAGATTTGTCACGCATGATATTCGGCGAAGGCAATCGATATTGCAAAACATATGCCGAATACCCATTTTTCACCAACTCTTTAGCAACGGCATGTCCCTCATGATCCATTGCGATATGAGCATACCCGCCCCCAGGAATAACCAGTACGGCGATATTTTTATCGACACTTTTATCTGCTGTATAGGCAAATAGCTTGGGGACGTTCTTTTCTAAATTTACCTGCTCTTTATCAGTCGCATTTGGAATAGAATCTGCATAAAGGTTGATTGCCTCCTGCGCTTTAACAAGCGAGATCAAGGAACATAAAATCATAAAAACTTTTTTCATTTAAATAACATTTAAAAAAGATCGCAAAATTATATTTACTAGAAATATCCTTCCATTTTACATGCAACATCTGCATGGAGTAGATCAAGAAGCAGCTGGATACGCTTAGAATTTATAACGAAGAGACGACTAATAAATCTAAATCCTTTGCTGTCATATTAAACCTGGAGGCCATATCTATATTCGTCAGATTACCTTGATACAAATAAATGGAACTTCGAATACCAGGGTTCTTCCAAATGGCATTTTTCAATCCCCCGAGTTCAGCAAAATCGAGTAAAATCGAAGTGAAGATATTGCTCATGGCATAGGTGGCTGTTCGCGCTACCCGAGACGCTATATTAGGAACACAATAGTGAATAACATCAAATTTCCGAAAGATAGGTTTATCGTGAGAGGTCACCTCCGAAGTTTCAAAATTGCCCCCTTGATCAATGCTTACATCTATAATAACGGAATTGGGTTTCATTTTAGAAACGGTCTCTTCCGAAATCACGCAAGCGGAACGTCCATTAAGCGCTCGTAAAGCACCGATAACAACGTCTGAACTGATCACGGCTTTGTTTAAAATAATAGGTTGTATAACAGATGTAAACACAAGACTACCCAGGTTATTTTGTAGGCGTCTAAGTTTATAAATCGAATTATCAAATACTTTTACCTCTGCTCCTAGCGCCAAAGCCGTCCGAGCAGCTTGTTCACCAACGGTCCCTGCGCCGATAATAACAACTTCGGTCGAGGCTACCCCGGTAACGCCGCCGAGCATCAGTCCCTTGCCTCCAAATGCATTGCTCAGATACTCTCCAGCAATTAAAGTTGCCGTCGCCCCTACGATTTCACTCATAGCACGAACCACAGCTAGGCAACCGCCCTCATCTCTTAAATATTCGTAAGAAATTGCGGTAATTTTTTTATGCATTAATGCCTTTAAGACATCCAAGTTCATAAGTGAAGGTTGCTGAGAAGATAATAAAAGCTGTCTTTCTTTCATCAGCTTGACTTCACTAATTACAGGGCTGCCAACCTTGATGATCAGATCCGCTTGGTACACTTCTTCTCTTGAAGATACAATACGGGCTCCCTGCTCACTATAATGGTGATCCAAAAAATTGGCTCCTGCTCCTGCTCCCGTCTCAATGATTACTTCGTGCCCATTTTCTACCAATAATGCAACCGCTAATGGTGTCAGGCAAATTCGCTTTTCCTGAAGCGAGATTTCTTTTGGAATGCCAATAAATAAACTTTTTGCATTCTTTTTCTTCTCAAACAGCATCTCTTTTGGAGAAATCATAGCCTGACTCGCAAGCTTTCCTAACTCATTCATCTTGTAAAATTGATCGTTAGCTAAAATTACAATAAATAATCAATCTTATCAAACGAAGATAAATTTGGTTTGGCACAGCTTTGGAATGAAACAAATTTATCTACATTTGTTTTAAATTAATCAGATATAATACCATGCTCAGTAAAGTCAATATAGTGCCACGGTGGATCATTTTTTTATTGGACATCTTTAGTGTATCCGTCGCTTATCTCCTCGCAAATGTCATTTATTATGATTTTAATTTCGATTTTTTACTCGATATTGATTTTAGCATTCGTTACATTTTATTTATCGGTGTATGTTCTTTGTCGTTCTATCTCTTTAAAATGTATACTGGGATCGTGCGTTACACAAGCGCCATCGATTCCATACGTATATTATCAACGATAACATTCAGTGTGTTTGTTCTCCTCGTTATAAAACTAGTTATCCAAGCAAATGAAATCGAGCGCAACATTCCAACGGCACTCATTATCTTCTTTGCCCTATTCTCCTTCCTTATTTTAACTGTATATAGAACAATTATTAAGATTTTCTTTCTATACACCAAAAAAGTCAACGGTTCCAGAAAAAAAACACTGATCTACGGAGCTGGTGATTTGGGGATTGCTGTAAAAAGAACCTTAGACCATGATGTACGTTCCAAAAATGCTATTGTAGGATTTTTGGATGATAATGATCAAAAAATCAACAAAGTAATTGATGGGACCAAAATTTACTCTTCTCAAAAGTTTAGCCACCTCATCAACACACTAAATATTGAAGAGGTCATCATCGCGTCACACAACATCCCTTCGGACCGCAAAAATGAAATAACAGATGTCGCGCTCGAAAAAAACGTCAATATTTTAACACTTCCGCCCGTTAAAAAGATCATGAATGGCGACCTTAACCCCAATCAGATTCAGAAAATAAAAATTGAAGATTTGTTGGAAAGGGAGCCGATCAAGATTAACGACGACCACATCTTAAGCCAGACGAAGGGCAAAAGAATCCTTGTTACTGGAGCAGCCGGTTCTATCGGAAGTGAAATTGCAACCCAATTGGGAAGATACGAGCCCCAGATGATTATTCTTTGTGACCAAGCAGAGTCCCCCTTACATAATCTCCAGCTTGACCTTCAAGATGAATTCCCAAATCAAGTCTATCATACTTATATAGCAGACGTCCGAAGTACAAAAAGGATGCAATTGCTTTTTGACACGTTCAAGCCGCACTATGTTTATCATGCGGCAGCATACAAACATGTGCCAATGATGGAAAACCATCCTTTGGAAGCGGTACAGACCAATGTTATGGGAACAAAGAATTTGGCGGATTTAGCCGTAGAATTTCAGGTTGAAAAATTTGTCTTTGTCTCTACCGATAAAGCTGTAAATCCCACGAATATCATGGGGGCGACAAAACGTATCGCAGAAATCTATGTACAATCGTTAAACAATCATTTGGAAAATACATTGGGGGCAAGTGTTCACACCAAATTTATAACAACACGCTTTGGCAATGTCTTAGGCTCCAATGGATCTGTTATCCCCCGATTCAGGGACCAGATTCAAAAAGGTGGCCCTGTAACCGTTACTCATCCAGAAATTACACGGTATTTTATGACCATTCCCGAAGCATGCCGACTAGTCCTTGAAGCTGGAACAATGGGACAAGGTGGCGAAATTTTTGTCTTTGATATGGGTAAATCTGTAAAAATAGTAGAGCTAGCTAAAAAAATGATTCGCCTTTCGGGATTTAAACCGAATGAAGATATTGAAATAAAATTCACGGGATTAAGGCCTGGTGAAAAACTATATGAGGAATTACTAAATGATTTAGAGAATACCTTACCGACGCACCACGAGAAAATCATGATCGCCAAAGTCAGAGAAAATAATTATGATAGGGTGTGTATGAAAATCGGAGAATTGCAACAGCGTTTAGCGACGCAGAACAAAAACGAAGTTGTCTATCAAATGAAAATTATTGTACCTGAATTCAAAAGTAAAAACTCCATCTACGAACAGCTAGATAAGGAAATTGAACTATCGAATGAGTCGGAAAACCAAAGTTAATTCACGTTAAAATTTGCAAAACACTTGCAAATTTGCTCGAAAAGTGTATTTTTGCAATCCATATTTTACTGATTAGTAATGTCTAAAAACACAAATAATACAAATCAAGGTTTCAAACCTTCAAAAGGATCTTTTTTTCAAGATAACCAAAAAAGTGTCGTGTTCATTTTAGGTGGTATCGTTGTATTGATCTTACTTTATTTTGGTTATCAAAAGCTTTATCTAGATCCAAGAGCAGAAGAAGCTTCGAATCGTATGTACAAAGCAGAACAGCTTGCTACAATTGATTCGTTACAAAGCAAAGCAATCATGGGCGATGGTGCATTTCTTGGATTTAAACAAATTGCGGACGAATATTCCAATACAAAATCCGCAAATATTGCAAACGCATATTTAGGAGGTTTGTATTTGCGTCAAGGTAAATTCGATGAAGCTGCAAAAGCGCTTGAAAAATATGCTCCGACAGGAAGTCAAATTCTAGATCCACTCGTAATTGGTTTAACAGGTGATGCTTATTCAGAATTAAAAGACTACAAAAAAGCTGCAGACTACTATAAGCAGGCTTCTGAAAAATCAAGCAACTCGTATACAACTCCACTCTTTTTGAAAAAACTAGGACTTGTATATGAAGCCCAAAATGACTACAAAAGTGCAGAGACAGCTTACAAAAAGATTAAAACAGATTTTCCGGAGAGCCAAGAAGCTTCAACAATTGATGGTTTATTAGGCCGTGTACAAGCACATTTATAATAGAATAATTATAAAAATATACTAAAAAGAGGCTATTTGATAGCCTCTTTTTTTGTGACCATCTAAAATCACTATCTTTGTTCCTATTATGGCAAGTAGCATTAAAAATTTATCCGACTTTTCGCATATTCAGGTTGCGGATGCAAGTCCATTCAAATTTGCAATCGTTGTTGCACAATGGAATGCAGAAATCACAGGTGCATTATTGAATGGTGCAATTACAGGCTTAGAGAAGCATGGCGCTCAAGAAAAAAATATCCAAGTCATCGAGGTTCCTGGAAGTTTCGAATTAATTTCGGGAGCAGATCTTGTGTTCAGAAACCAGAATTTTGATGCTGTTATTTGTTTAGGCTGCGTCATTCAGGGTGAGACGAGACACTTTGATTTTATCTGCGATGCAGTTGCAAATGGCATTGCCAATGTAGGGCTCAAATACAATAAACCGGCCATTTTTGGTGTATTAACTACTGATAACCTTCAGCAAGCATTGGATCGTGCTGGTGGAAAACATGGCAACAAAGGTGAAGAAGCTGCTATTACAGCAATACAAATGGCTCATATTGCCAAAAAATTCTAGTTTGGTATTAATTTTGCCTACCATTCAATGATGAAAAGTATTACTGAGCACAGCTTATTACTCAGTTACTTATATTTTATACAAATCGATTAATAACATATTCAGTTATCTTATTAATCGATTTTTATTTTTTCACTGGAATAAATTGTTATTGAATTGTTTTGATTGTATTGTAAATCAGATGTACAACAATCGATAGTTTTATAGACAATGACGCAATGATGAAGTTTATCCCGATCAATTTTGATACGGCTTACTTGATGATTGTTTCTTAAAAAAATAGGATTATGAAAACATTATCGAATGTACTCTTGGTCGTTATGCTGACGTTATTCTGTCAGCTGGATCTAGTGGCGCAAGACGATAGTCTAAACAAGCAGATTTGGCAAAGTATTGGTGGCCAGGAAAAATGGGATTCTTTGCAATATTTGGCATTCTCAGCAAAGGGAAATACCATCTCCGACCAATTGTCAAAAGAAGAGCGAAAATTCTTGTTCAATCGCAGCACCGGAGCATGTCGATTTGACGGCTATAGCGCCACAGATCAGGTGACCTATCTGTTTAATTTTAAGAATCCAGGGGCCGATAAACTCTTTATTGAAGGGAATATAGCTGGAGATGGGCCAGAGCTAAAAAAGTCAATTAAAAACCAGCTATTTTCGGATCTCAATCTACTACTTTTACCCACCTTGATCGGACAGAAGAATGTGCAGCTAAAAAGTCAGAAGGAAAGTTTCAGCGCTGGACAAAAATTAACGATAGCAACTATCAGCTCGTCAGGCCCTATCTTTGGTTCAAAGATGGATGGTTTGCTTTACATTGATCAAAATACCGGTGAGATTGTACGTTACGAATACACAGATAAGGGCGAAAAAAACACTTATGAAGTGAGCAAATATAAGGAGATTGGCGATGGTATACGTTTACCTAGTTTCTTCAATTCGACAAGCAATGACCAAAAGAGTTGTATATTCTCCGCTATTTCGTCTTTTGTACAAGTAGAACAGAAAAAATTTACAGAACTATAATATGATTAACTGGATAGAATTAAATACAGAGGAACAGTTACAGGAGCTTTATCAATCTGATAAAGTTGCAGCCATCTTTAAACATAGCACGACTTGTGGTATCAGCAATATGGCTAAGCGCAGTCTTGAGCGTATGTCTGCGACGTCAGACCATGATTATGCAATCTATCTTTTAGATCTTTTGCGCTACCGTCCATTATCAAATGAGATTGCCCAACGTTGGAATGTAACACATCAATCCCCTCAGATACTGATTGTTGAAGGAAAAGAAAGTCTATATGATGCTTCCCATGGCGATATCCAATTTGATGAGATTGAACAATACCTGACGGCAATTTAAATAGTATAGGCCGTAATCGCTGTTCAATAAAAAATAGTTAACAAAATTTATCCCAAGGGGTTAATATGTTATATTGATCCCTTGGGATATATTATGATGATGAAAACAGCTGTGCTGGCTATTTATAAATTTCTACTGTTATCTTACCCTCTTTGGTCACGGTACCCCGGTACATCCCGGCAGTATTAAAAGGCATAGCAACATGTCCATTTTTATCCAGTGCGATCAGGCCGCCATTTCCGCCCATTTCACCAATCCGATCGATCACTTGCCGGCTCGCCTTATCAACATGTTCACCTTTGTATTCCATTAAAGCCGACACCGAATATGCAGCCACGGTGCGGATATAATATTCTCCCCATCCAGTACAGGAAACAGCACAGGTATTATTGTTCGCATACGTTCCAGCACCAATAATTGGCGAATCTCCGACACGTCCAAACTTCTTGTTTGTCATCCCTCCTGTAGATGTACCGGCGGCCAGGTTACCTGCTTTATCCAAAGCAACACAACCAACTGTACCAAATTTAGCATCCTTATTGATGATTCCTAAACGTGAGCTTTGTTTTTGATCGTGATCTAGTTGTGTTTGCGTACTGTCCTCCCTGTTCACTTTCTGCAAAGCATCCCAACGTGCTTTAGTCCAAAAATAAGAAGGATCTACGATGGTTAGCCCCACTTTTCTTGCAAATTCTTCGGCACCTTTCCCCACCATCATAACGTGCTCAGACTGTTCCATCACCGCTTTTGCTGCTGAGATTGGATTTTTGATCGTCGTCACTCCTGCAACTGCGCCCGCAGCCAAGGATTTACCATCCATAATGGAGGCATCCAGCTCGTTGCGTCCGTCATGTGTAAAAACCGCTCCTTTCCCTGCATTAAACAAAGGTGAGTCTTCCATCACATGGATAGCCGATTCGACGGCATCCAAACTGGATTTACCTTCTTGCAACTTTTGGTAGCCTATACGAAGTGCTTGCTCTAAGACAATCCGATAAGCTTGTTCCATCGAATCTGTCATATTCTTTTTCAAGATCGTCCCCGCTCCACCATGGATCGCCAAAACAAATCCGCCCTCTGTCACGTTTACAGATTTTTTATACGACTTACAGGAGATAGCCAACAGGGCTCCCGCAATTATCACAGCACTTATCTTGAGCTTATTCATCTTCTTTCTCCCACCATTCTGAAGATTGTAAATCATCTATCTCACGACGGTCTTTTTTCGTAGGACGCCCTGTACCGCGATCGCGTTTTAGGACAGGAGCATGAAATACGGATTTAAACCCTACCGTTTCTTCTACAGGCGTCTGATCTTCGTAGAATTGAACAGCAGTCTTGGCGTCAACACGACGGTCTAAAAGACCTGTCACCTGCACCACTTTTTTTTCAATTCCCTTTTGGATATGGTATACATCTCCGATCTTAACTTCATAAGAGGGTTTTATATTTTGGCCTTTGAGTTTTACTCGTCCAGCCTTACAGGCCTCTGTTGCCAAGGTTCTTGTCTTAAATAAGCGAATTGACCACAAATATTTATCAATTCTCAATTTTTCTGATGTTCCAGCCATATTTACAAAAATAATTATATTCAGAAACTATCGGGGCCCCTTCCAGGTAAATTAACATATTTCCGTTATAAATATATGCTTAAAGCACAAGGAGCCATGGATAAAGTTGCTTTTAACTGCAACTTTATCTAAGTTTGTACATCAAAATAAACTAATTCAAATAAGCAAACAAATAATATGGTAGAGCCACTTAAAAAATTGATTGAGGAAGCTTGGGAAGATAGACAATTATTGGAGTATAAAGAATATACAGAAGCGATCCGCGCTGTTATCATGAAGTTGGATAGCGGTGAAATCCGTGTGGCTGAGATGATCGGTACAAGATGGCATGTAAATGATTGGATAAAAAAAGCGGTCATCTTATATTTTCCAATCAATGATATGCGCGAAATGACTGCAGGTCCTTTTGTGTTTCATGATAAAATGAAATTAAAAACAGACTACAAGCACACAGGTGTACGTGTTGTACCTGGAGCTTCCGCTCGTTTAGGTGCATATTTGGCTAAAGGAGTGATTATGATGCCTTCTTACGTTAATATCGGTGCTTATGTAGACGAAGGTACCATGGTGGATACCTGGGCAACTGTTGGCTCTTGTGCGCAAATTGGGAAACATGTACACTTAAGTGGCGGCGTCGGAATTGGAGGTGTATTGGAGCCGGTACAAGCAGCCCCGGTTATTATTGAGGACAATGTTTTTATCGGTTCAAGAGCGATCGTAGTAGAAGGCATTCGTGTAGAAAAAGAGGCTGTATTAGGTGCCAATGTTGTATTGACAGCCTCAACAAAAATTATCGACGTTACGGGACCTGAACCTGTAGAATATAAAGGTTATGTACCTGCCCGCTCTGTTGTTATTCCGGGTTCTTACACCAAGAAATTTGCAGCGGGGGAATACCAAGTTCCTTGCGCTTTGATCATTGGTCAACGTAAAGAGTCTACAGACAAAAAGACTTCATTAAATGACGCACTACGTGATCATAATGTAGCTGTATAAAGTTAAAACTAGTATAAAGATAAGATGAGTGCATTCGTAGATCGTGAGGATTTGAATAAGGCCTTGGAGACGTTAAAAAACGGCGGATTAATTCTATACCCCACCGACACCATTTGGGGGATAGGCTGTGATGCCACCAATCCAGAAGCCGTGGAGAAAGTTTTCCAACTAAAAGGAAGAGATAAATCCAAAAGTCTGATCGTCCTTTTACACAACGACAATCAATTAGCGAGTTATGTCAATGAAATCCCGGATGTGGCTTATCAACTTATTGAATATACAGAAAAACCCTTGACAATTGTCTATTCGAATGCCAAAAATCTTGCGCCCAATGCAATTGCTGAGGACGGTTCAATTGGCATTCGAATTGTCAAACACCCTTTTTGTGAACAGCTTTTGCAACGGTTTCGCAAACCGATCATTTCAACTTCGGCAAATATCAGTGGTGAGCCAACGGCAAAAGATTTTGACGAAATATCGGATGCCATCAAGGATGGGGTAGACTATATTGTTACCTATGACAGAAACGTAACAACAGATGGGAAATCATCTACTGTCATGAAGCTGGACCCTAGTGGTAAATTTGAATTTATTAGAAAATAGCATGAAAAAGATCGTTTTATTTTTTGCATTAGCCTTTGCTGTTACCAATATATCTTTGGCACAGCAAAAGGATATTCCCGGCGCCAAACCTGGTGTAAAATATGGGAAAGAAATCTCTGCGTCCAATGCGATTTCAGTAGCAAAGCTTGAAAAAGAACTTACGCAAAAGAACGCATTCAACGGAAAGGTAGCCGGTAAGGTCGTTGAGGTATGTAAGAAAAAAGGCTGTTTCATGACGTTGCAACGGGAAGGTGAAGAGCCTATTACCGTTCGTTTTAAGGACTATGGTTTCTTCATGCCAGCAGACATTGTCGGTAAAACGGTTGTTGTCGAGGGTATTGCGAAGAAAAAAGAAGTTTCCGTAGCGTCGTTACAACATGCGGCAAAGGATCTGGGTAAATCACAGGCTGAAATAGATCAGATTACTCAACCTAAAAAAGATATTAGCATTATTGCCGACGGCGTTTTGGTTGTCAAATAAGCCCTTCTCACCAAGCCTAGCATTGTTCTGATGAAAATATTCCAGCCTTCACCCTGTCATTCCATACTGGTCGATGGTACCTTAATGGCTTTCGAAAAGCCCATTATTATGGGGATACTCAATGTGACTCCAGATTCATTTTATGATGGTGGCGACAATACAACCGTCGAACTTGCGGTAGAGAAAGCCAAGAAGCTATTGCTTGAAGGTGCTCAAATCCTTGATATTGGCGCCTATTCCTCACGTCCAGGTGCTCCATTGATTTCATCACAGGAGGAAATGGATCGAGCTCTTCCTGCTATTCGGGCGATTAAAACTGCATTTCCTGACGCAATTTTATCAATAGATACCTTTAGGGCAGACGTTGCCGCTGCGGCAATCGATGCGGGAGTGCACATCATAAATGATGTTTCGGGAGGTACACTCGACGATAACATGTTCGCCACGGTAGCAAAATATCAAGTTCCGTATATTCTCATGCATATGCGCGGTATTCCCGAAAATATGCAGGAAAAAACCGATTACAACGATATTGTAACTGACGTAGCCACCTTTTTAGGTGACCGCATTGCGACGCTAAGAAGTATGGGGGTGAAAGATATTATTCTTGATCCGGGATTTGGTTTTGCAAAGACAGTGGAACAAAACTATGAGTTACTCTATCGTGTCAATGAACTTCATTACTTTGAATTACCAATTTTGGGCGGAATATCCCGTAAATCCATGATTTATAAAAAAATCGGAATCACTGCCCAGGAAGCTTTAAACGGCACCACTGCTTTAAATACGCTACTTCTCGAAAGAGGTGTACAAATTCTCCGCGTACATGATGTAAAGGAAACGAAGCAATTGGTTGATCTCTTCTATTCGTAAATCAGCATTATTTGCCTACAAATTTCGGATCACTTAATGTTTTAATAAAAGCGATGATCGCTTCCTTTTCTTCTTCTGTCATAGGAATTCTTTTTCCATTTTCTTTCAAAATCGGATCAAGGTTAGCTGCATCCAAAACACCCTTGTCGAAATAATCCAGCACAGATTTCAACGTTGGGAACTGCCCAAAACTTCCATAAGGCGCTGTATACTCCGCATTTCTTAAAGAAGGTACCCGAAAAGCCATATAGTCTGTATCAATACCTGTGATACGTGCTCGCCCGGCCTCATCTGGATGTTTGTTTAACGGAAACCCGACATTTCTAAAACTCTGATCGGTAAATAATTCTGATGCATGGCAGCTTTCACATTTCAATTTAAACAGCTGATACCCCCGTTCTTCCTCAATAGTGAATTGCTCCCCTTCACCTCGTTTTACCTTGTCATATTTACTGTCGGCTGAAATTAGGGTATACTCATATTGTCCAATGCTTTTATAAATTCGTTCAGGTGTAATATTCTCATCGCCAAAAGCCTTCTTGAACAATACTTTGTAGTCAAAATCCCCATTAATTTTGCCGATAACCTCCAAGATAGAAGAGTTCATCTCTTCATGCGTGATAATTGGAACTAAAGGTTGCTTTTCCAGTTCGAGTATATTGCCATCCCAATTATAAAATTTCATAAAAGCCAAATTCTGCAAAGGCGGCGTATTCCGAAATCCAACACGATCATCTATCCCTACCGCCTGCATTTTTCCATCGGAAAAAGCCAATGCGGGGTTATGGCAACTGGCACATGATATCGTATTATTTCCACTGAATCTTTTCTCATGAAACAGCTTTCCCCCCAATTCAACACCATATTTTGTTGGCTTATTGCTCTTAAACGCATTATTTAGACTCGGAAAATCCGCAGGAATGTTGAAAGTGACTATAGGGTTATCTTCCAGCTTAGAATCAACAATATCATCCCTACTACAGGATAAAGCAATCACTATAATGGTCAGGATTAAGATGACTTTTTTCATCCTATTAATTTTATCAAGGGTTGATGAATATTCAAAATGTACACAATAGTCTGATGCAGAAAGCATCCGTTCGCTTTTATGCCTAATGTGTTTTCCATAAATGGCTACAATCGCATTCCAGATCATAGCCATTTACATCATATTTAGTTAGAAACACCTTCAACAGTGAACATCCCTGCTGTATCGCTGCTTCCGTTGCCGCCAAGATTATCAACAAACTTCACCATTTCCACTGCTGAATGAATACTAGGTGTAGCATTATTGGCCCCCAAGGTGATGGTATTCGTTTTACCGCTTAGGAGCTTATCGAAATCTGCCCTGATGTTAATCTGTGGTATACTTTTTCCAACAGTAACTATGGAAGGTAAATTCAAGGTAATGTCCCGGTAAGCATCTACGCCCTGTTTATAAGTGGATTCATCGCCGTTTGTACCGTTGACCGTACTCCCTGTGTGAATAGACAACTCTTTATGATCAACACCATAAAAGCCCTCCAATTTCGTAAATCGGTAACCTGTCCCCCATTCCCAATGCATTTTAGTATCATTTGCTCCTGCTGTTGCATAGAAAACTGGGAATCTCAGTTGATCCAGAGTATTTATTTCCTGTTTTACCCCCAAACCGAATTTGATCTGTTTATACTCGCCAACAGGTATATTACTCAGTACATAATTTAAAGTTGCTGCTTTCGCCTGATCAATTACTGTAGCCCCTTTATCCAGGTCATTTACATTATAAGGGATCTCAGACCCGTCGGCTTTAATAAGTCTGATATTGCTAATTACATACTTTAGCTCAGAAAACTGATACAGTTGTCCGCTGGCGGATGTATTTGTCGTGGCAGCTGGGGAATCTGCACTACCCAGCACAATTGTTGTATTTTTAAATGTATTGTTGAAATGTAAGTTAACACTGTTAGCGACGTCTTCACTTTTGCTACAAGAAACCATAACCAAAGAGATCATCAGGAGTTTAATTGCATTGTTTTTCATTTTATTTTTAAGTTCTAAGGTATTTAAAAATTGATTTTTAAGGATGTAAAGATATTCCTACCCATGCGTGGTATATTTCCCCAATCCGCATAGGTACTATAGTATTCATTGAAAAGGTTCTCCGCACCGACCTGAAACGCGGCATTTAATTTCCCAATATTGAAGTTATAATCTGCCGAAACATTCCAAATCTTATAGGATGCAGTTTGGTCCTCTCCGTATTCAGGACTAAAATTGACTTGACTAAAGTCCCCGTTCATTGAAGTTTGCACGCCGATCATTTTGTATCGGTAATGCACTGATGTTTGATAACTTAAGGGACGTATAAAGGGCAGGTTTCCGCCCATATTGTCTTGCCCTCTGGCATAGGTAAGTATAGCTTTCCAATCTAGACCTGGCAAAATTTGATATTGCGCATTGAGTGCCAGATTAAACAGCGTCGCATGATCTAAAGAGGTATAGCCTTTTACGCCTACCGATTGATAGTTCATGGGGCTACCCAAACTCAAAATCCGGCCAATAATGTAGTCTTGTATAAAGAAATAATTGGCCTTGGCCCCAATGCTTAGCTTTCCGGTCTTAAATCCGGCACTGGCATTGGCTTCATAAGAAACTTCATTTTTTAAATTTGGATTTCCGATATAGTCATAACGATCGAAACTGTTATAGATGTAGTAACCATACGCTTCCGAAACAGAAGGAGCACGATGCCCAAACCCTGTTCCTAGAGAAAAGTCAAACTGACCAATATTTAACTGATAGCTAGCATGTAGGCTCGGCAGAATTCTATTTTTCTTCTGTGGAGAACCCGGATGGAAGATCCAGTTGAATTCAACGTATTTCGAATAGTTATAGTTCAAACCCAATGAACCCCCAAAGACAAGTCTACTGATATCAGAAAGATCTAACGAGTTATTAATGGCTACACTCGCGAATCGTGTGGTCACCCATGGCCAGCTATAGGCAAACATGGTCTGTTTGGATCGATCTTGCGGATACATACGCATCTCAGCTATCGATAGATTATCGTAAGCATTTACCTGTATTTCCGAAGAATAACGATCTTTCTGCAGATTAATTTTAGATAAAAGACCGTAGGTCGTACTCCAGCCTGGCATATCCATATGGACCAAATTCTCCGGACGGGTTGTATCATCCATATAGTGCTCAACAGCATTAAAATAAACTTTGGTGTCCCATACTTTTACCAAGCCCTCTTCAAACAACTGTTTGTATGTAGCGGAAGTGATGATCGCTCTGGATAAGGATAGGTCCATTGGTAAAGCTGGAAATCCCACATCTTTTGCCCGATCAAAAATAGCATCCACCCTAACGGCAGAGAGCGGACTTGTTTTATAGGCCAAGCCCAAAGACGCATTGAATTTATTATATTGCGAATGCCGTACTTCATCGTCATTTCCATCATAATAATTTCCAGCCTTCCGGAAGGCAATACTTCCATCTGCCACAAATTTGTCGCTCGAGTAATATAAATTTCCAAGATTGAACGTCTGCTTATTATTGAATTCAAAACCTGTCTGATAGGCTCCGCCAATTTTTTTCTGCAGCCCAAACGAGGTATTCCTTCTTTTTAGATCTATACTGCCCGCGACCGTAGCGCCATGCAGATTACCCTCCTGCCCCGATTTAATATCGATGGCAGCAAGATTATTACTTTCTACATAAGAGGTTATCGGGTCCATTTTATCCGTACATGCTCCAAAGACATGCATCCCGTCGATCGTAATTATCGAACGCTCGCTACTCATATTATTGAGTAGGGGTTCCCAAGCGTAGGCACCACGTTTGATGAAGCTGATATTACTTGCAGAAGCCAAATATTCATCCACGGAGACTGTCATCTTTAGATCGTTTTCGATCCTCCTTTTAGTAGCTGCGGTGACTGTAACCTCCGCTAGACGTCTCGTGGTATCGCGCGTAATAGGATTGTTTTGTCCGTGTACGTTCCATCCCAAAGACAACATAAAGAGCATAACACTTATTTTCTTCATAGCCTCTAAAATAGAATGTCGATGTATAACTCACTTTTACGCCCTTCTACCCCAGGTGTAAAGTCTTTGGGTACCTCAGTTCCTGCTATTACCCTTCCATTTTGGTTGACCAAAATAAAATTCAACGTCCAGTTGCCTGTCATGGTGTAATTGACAACACCTTGGTACAATCCGTTGGCCTGTTGGACCAAGTCCTTATTATTGGGGGAAGAATGGTTACCCATCGAAGGTTCTGGCATACGCGGATCTAACTGCAAGGTGTATCCGTTGACTCTTGTATAAGACAATTGCGCAGTGTCTAATTTATAAATACCTGCGACCAGTTTATTTTCAGCAACATTTGGTTTCCAAGGAGCAATCAAGGCGATTAAATAGTGTTCGCCATCTTTCCCGGTAAAGGTGGTTATATTACGATTTTTATTGGTCTGCGGCATTACAGTTACATGCTGTGCAGCAGAGAAAGTCTGATCGCCAATTTTAAAATCGATTTCCAAACTCCAGTTTGCTGCTGCAGAACTTTCATCTGTAAACACACTGTAACCCGAAAAGTAGCTCCCATCCAACGTATGGTCCATTACGGACTGGTTTGGACAAACAATTTTCATTCCTTGCATATTGGTTTGGATGGGCAGCAATTTGACTGCGGAAACGGCTACAGGTTCATTATTTTGCTGCTTATTGATTTTCACGCGGATATCATTATAACCGCGGTACAATACCCCGCCCGGGGCTTCAATATGAATATTGTACCCTGAAGAAATAAGGCTTGTAACCTCTTTAAACTCCATATTCTCTTCAACAGTATTTCCTCGTTCGGCCTCATAGTCTGTTTTCGCCTTGGTACAGCCGACTACAAGAAGACCTATAATCGCGATATAAAAACCCGCTTTTTTTATAAATAAATCTCTCATCTATAATATTTCATGTATAAGGAAGCTTTCCGATTTACTTCGTGAACTCGCAAGCCCGGTTTAAATAAATCATGCTGGCATCCTATATGACAAATGGATATATTTTTGTAGCGAAATAAAATCATCCTGTTGATTTTAAGTAGATTACTAACCACGATCAACATTATAATGATTCAGAGCCACATCGCAATGTAGTCCAAATAACCATATTGGTTTCTTTGAAATAAATACTGAATAAGTAGTTTAATCGGAAGATTGATTACTTTGACAAGACATCGCTAAACGCATTTTGACAACGCAATTCTAAAGCGATGCTAGCGTTAGCATACACTGTAAATCATCATCAGCGATCGATTACTTATTCAAATAAATTACTAGCTGGATTTAAACCAAAGGGGGATGAAATATTGTAAAGATGGGATTATAGGAATAATCTTCTTTATATACTGGAAGCAGGCGCTCCACAGTGTCTTCATAAAGAGCCGTGTTTTTAAACGTAAAATCTTGCGTATTATTTATAAAAACAACATCAATGATACGTAATTCAAGATTTTTTTGTTCCTTTTCCTCATGTTCGCGCATTTTCTTCATCAAAATACACTGGCCTCGACAGGCAAGCGCATTATCGTTAAAACGATTGATACATTCGTAACGTGCGATATAATCTCGATTCAACTCGAAGACTGTCCATAGCCATACCGTTGAGAAGCTCTGCAGGAGCATCAAGGGTAATAGAATCCATATAAACAGTCTGATTTTCATTCGAATATTTTATTCTCAATAGCAGCTTACATCAGGAAGATTACTTCATTATCTTGTAAACTGGCCAACTCATGATAATCTGTGTGAGTTTGGGCAAATATAACAAATGAATCTTGGAATAAACAAATGCTATTTAAAAGAAAAAGTCCTAGGAAGACTACTACCTAGGACTTATAAGACTCAATTATAATTATTTTGTTGCAATCGTCAAGACAGCTTTCTTATTGCCTGCAGCTAAATCCAATGTAAAAACATAGGTTTTACCGGTCTCTAATACTTTAGCGGTTTTGATGCCAAGATTGCCCGAGTCGCGTCCATTCTTTCCATCCCCCACAAAAACGATATCACTTGTCGTTGTCAGGTCTGTGCCACCAAATTCACCGCCCCATCCTTTTTGATGGAAAAATTTGAAATTGATGTTATCAGAATTTATAGACTCTCCTGCCTTAACAGTTATCTGGTATTTCTTGTTGCCTAGCGGCACCAGACAAAGCGCTTTATCTGTGTTCCAGCCTACCTGATTACTGGATACCTTAGGTTTTCCGATTCCTTCACCAATAATCCAAACCGCCCCACTTCCGTCATCTTGTAATTTTGCTAAATCATTACCTGTCATCGCTTCAACCACAAAATATTTTAAGGTAAAGTCCGCAGTAACGCGATACTTACCGTTCATTCCGTTGAAAGCGATTGATCCGTCAGGAGCTTGTGTAAAATAGTCCGGATCAATCCACCAATTCTTCAGATCTTCTATTCCGTCAATAACCACCTTCTCGCCTTTTACCATATTCAACTCTGCCTTAAAGTGCTCATCATCAAGGCGACTGAATACCGTTCCATTAATGGCATAAGCAATAATAAACGGTGAAGCTTGATAAGTTGAGGTATTAAATGCGATGCTATAGGTTCCAGAAGTTGAATTTGAAAATGGGATTTCAGCCGTAGACCCTAGGTTTATAACATTATTGACCCAACCAAAATTCATCAGATTGCCTTGTGCGCCCACTTTTGGTGCTTGAATATAGCCCTTTACCGAAAATGGAAAATTCTCTTTTGCCGCATATTGATTACGCCCTACCCTTTCCATGCGATAGGACTTAGATGCTGTGACTAAAGTTAAATATGGAAAGTCGGGTCTGCTCAGATTAATATCAAAAGATTGTTCCGTTATTTTTTGGCTAATATTCTGTAAGACAAACTTAAGGGTTGCTTTTCCATCGGGAATATCTTTCAGGAACGGAACATAAATTTTTCCAGTATAATCTCCATTTTGTTTGGTACGAATGACGGTTTCTGTTACCTTGTCGTCTGTAAAATACAATTGTGCTTTAACCGTAGACAGCGCTACTTCACTATCCGACACGTGCAGCTGAAATTCGAGACTGTCCCCAAAGTTTGCGGCTGAAATAGGTGATTTCAATTCGATTTTAGGATCCCCTATTTGATAGGTATATTTTTCATCCTTTTTACAGGAACTGACTGCGGTAATTGCAGCAGTTCCCAATAGTATATTGATGAGATATCTTTTCATTTGTTCATAATTTATGCGCTATCCATGTGATAGCGCTTAAGGTTTATCATCCTCCAATTAATAGGTCCAGCGGTAAGAAACAACCGACTTAGCTGGTACATCATAGCTAAAATGATGTTTACCATCTGCCAAGGTAATTTTACGACTATCGCCCGATTCGTTTAACAGAACAACAGCATAGGTTCCGTCTGTATTTTGGAATGCAGTATAAACCAACCCTTCCGCTGTATATCCAGAAGCGCCAATCCGTGTGGCCCCTGATTTGACCACTGAGGAAAGATGACCAACAATATAATAGTGCGAATTACGTGTTATATTCTTATAATTTGCCTTACTGATATCCACGGCGCCATAACATGTCTGACAGCCACCTTCGCGATTTGGCCCTTTGTCGGTATCAAGCATCAGGTTCCATACAATGACGCCCTTGCTCCAATTGTTGACGGTGCCCAATGCAACTTCACGCATATCCTCCATCAAACGTTTTTCAAGATTGCGTCCATCATTCCATTCCCCAATAGATGTTTCTGTAAATACCAGTTCCTTATCTGGGCGTTGATTATGAATATCGATAAGTTCAGCCTTATCCCCACCATAATTATGGTACGCCGCTCCGGCGAAGAATGAAGCCGCTCCGGCATCGTTATAGATCTTTACAGGGTAATCAGCCTGATCAGCAATGTTATCATAGTTATAATTATGATCAAATGCATAGATCTTTGTTGATAAGTTAGCCGCTTTTAACTGTGGGCCTAGCGCTTGTTTGACAAAAGCTTGTTGCTCTTGCCATGACATATAAAGCGAAGCGGAATTCTTTCTGTTCAATGGTTCATTTTGAACAGTAATCGAATAAATATGAATGCCTTCTTTCTTCATTGCTTGGATCCATTGAACGAAATACCAACCATAGTCCTGATAATACTTTGGATTTAACTGACCACTGGTCCACGAATCAAAGGGCTTTAAATCAGTTAAGTTGTTAACTTTCATCCATTTCGGTGGAGTCCATGGGGAGCCCATGATTTTTATGGATGGATTGATGGCAAGTATTTCTTTCAGCACTGGAATGATATATTGTGTTTCTTCCGACTGTAGTCCAAAATTTTCCTTTCCTTCCTTATCCCAGCAGGTATATTCACTCAAAGAGAAGTCGGAACATCCAATAGCAATACGGATGTAATTCATTCCCATTCCATCTTTATCTGAGAAAGTCTCCGTAAGAAATTTTGTTCGATCTTCCTTACTCATCTTCATCAGATTATAGCAGGTAGACCCTGTAACTGCTGCACCGAAGCCGTCCATTGTCTGAAATTTCTTAGCTGGATCTAGCGTAATTGTATTGGGCGACATGTTAAATTTGGAACTGAAATCAACAAAGCGTTTTCCAAAATCCAAAGACCGACTGCCTGTCGTCGTATAAATGGTAACATCACCACTTTTTTTAATTTCATCACCTTGTGAAGGTATATAGCTGTCACGGTTACAAGATGTTGCCGTCACTAGACAGGACAACAAGAATGTATATATCATAGTTTTTTTATTATTGCGTTTCATCTGTTAATAAATTTTTCGCCATCCATCAAATGAGGATTTCCGTTGTTAAATCAGTTAATACCCCGGATTCTGAACTAGATTAGGATTCTGATCAATTTTTGGTTGCGGAATTGGTAAACGGTAAGAGTTCTTCGTGAAGGGATACACCTGTGCCTTTCTTCCAGCATCTTTAGCATAAACAGCATTCATGACAGATTCCACCTTATCTAAGCGCACGAGATCAAACCATCGTTGTCCTTCGAAGGCCAATTCAAGACGACGTTCTTTCAAATAAGCGTCTAATAAAGCATCCTTATTTGAACGTACGGCAGCGGATATTTTAGGCAATTTAGCACGGGTGCGAATTTTGTCAATAATGTCTGCCGCTCCAGATAGATCTGATCCCTGCTGAATTAATGCTTCCGCTTTTAACAATAAAAGGTCTGCGTAACGAAGCTTGACAATACTATTAAATGCAGAACGTAATTTAAACATGAATGGATAATGGTTTGACGGATAATAGTTGCTCCAAGTAGTGGAATAATAAACAATAGATTGCCCCAAACGAACCTGGTCCCCTTCATTCGTATACGCTTGAATCAAGTCCCGAGATGGGGTTATCCATTTGGCCCATGTGAAGTTATTATCATAATTGGACAAATCCCTTCCAAACATCCAAGTCGCCCAATTACCTCCACCCGAAGTAAACTGTGCTTCCAAAATCGATTCTTTCGTATTCCGCTGTGCAAGATCTGTGTTGCTTGCATTCATTGCATATAGATCTGAGTAATTGGTATTCAGATCAAATCCATCCGCAGCCAATGCGTCAACATATTGGATAACTTTAGCGTAATCGCGAATTGGTTTTTCGGCATAGATCTTTGCCAGCATCGCTCGTGCGACGGATTTGGTAAATAAAGTCTTATTCCCATTATTGTTGGCTGGTGTATCAGCCAATCCGTCCATCAAGTCTTTTTCGATCTGCTTATAGGCTTCTTCTTCTGTGGCTTGTTTTGGAAAATATTGCGGATAAACTTCATTGACATTGTCACCTGTAATATCGGGTGCAATTGTGGTAATGACAGGGATAGATCCGAATATACGGACCATATCAAACATCGCCAATGCTCTGAATAGTTTAGCTTGTGCCTTATACGTTCTAATATCCGTATCGCTCAACGATTTATCAGCAACACTATCAACGTAAATGATCAATCGATTTGCACGTCCAACATCTTCCAGATATCTTCCCCAATCCCGGTCAACAACCGAATTAGACCCTTCAATAGAATTATTTTCAAAAGGTACAACTTCCGCTCCCGTCGTTCCCGCATAGGAATTATCGGCATGGGAATCTCCGATTAGGAGCAGATCGAGATACCAATGTTCCTGCCGATCTTTCATTTGCTGATAAATCCCCGCCAAATAGGTCTCAACCTCAGCTCTATTCTTAAAAACAATCTGCGTTCCTGTCTCGGTCTTCCCTTGACTCACATCCGAATAATCTGAAAGTGGATCACGGTTCAAAGAGCAAGAAAATAAAAACAAAGAGCCGGATAGCAAAGAAAGAGCATTACTTATATATTTTTTCATGATACAGACAATTAAAACTCAATATTAAGACCTAAAACAAATGAACGATTCTGTGGATAGGTACCCCAATCTATACCTTGTATTCTCGAATCGGATCCGCCCGAATATTGGTTTACTTCCGGATCCATACCCGAATACTTAGTCAAGGTAAACAGATTGCTTACAGATAGATAAGGCTGAATTTTATGGATACCAATACGCTTCAGTCTCTCCGGAGAAATGGAATAGCCCAAGGACACATTTTTCATCCGCAAATAACTACCATCTTCAACAAAATAGGTTGAATTCTTCATGTCAAACCCAGCTTTAGGAACATGGGTAATCTGTCCCGGTACCCGCCAACGATCCAATACAACTGTCGTTTGATTTCGACCATCATACATCCCTTCTGTTTCCATACGGCTGGCATTGAAGATGTCGTTTCCATAAGTTCCCTGAATGAATACGCTTAGATCGAAATTTTTCCAGGAGAAACTATTTGTCATACCATACACAAACTTTGGCAGGGGATTGCCGATATACGTACGGTCGCTTGACGAGATCTTGCCATCTCCGTTCAGGTCGCGATACATGAGCTCACCGGTTTCAGGGTTTACGCCATCTGAAATATAACCGAAGAATCCTGCAAGCGATCTTCCGGGCTCATTTTTCACCACAAAATCATTGACATAATCGTTCGTTTTGACATCATAATACACCTGTTGTAAGTCGAGCTGCTGAAGCTTATTTCTGTTGAAAGAGATATTAAAATCTGTGTTCCAAGTCAAGTTACCGGTCAGATTTTTCGAATTTACCGCAAATTCAAAACCATGATTATTCAACCTTCCACCATTTCTTTGGATTGTAGTTGCTTGCTGTCCTGCAGGCAAGCTCGCATTCATTAAAAGATTCTTGGTATCCTTGTTGTAGTAATCGGCGCTGATGCTGAGTCGATTATTCAACATCGTGACATCAAAACCGATACTGGTTGTGCTTGTCGTTTCCCAAGTTAAATCCTTCGCTCTTAAGATTGTTGGTTTATTGATATTTGGTACAGCATTGTCTTTTCCCTCAACAAACCATTGTTGACGTTGGATACCGCTCAATTGCAGGTAAGCATAATCGCCTAATCCGTATTGATTACCTGTCTGTCCCCATCCCCCCCGGATTTTTAAGTCGTTTATCCAGGTTACATCTTTCATAAAATCTTCAGCAGAGATTCTCCAAGCAGCCGATACCGATGGAAAATAGCCCCAGCGTCGTTCTGGACTTAGCTTGGAAGAACCATCGGCACGCATATTTGCGGTCAATAAATACTTGCCATCATAATTGTACATTGCGCGTGCGAAATAGGACATAATCCCCCAATTGGATGCTGTAGATCCTGTTCTATCCCAAGAGATCTTATTTGCAGCATTAAGTGTCTCAATGATTCCATTTGCATAGTTTGAACCATAGATATAGCTTCTGGAGTACTTAGAATCCGTCCATGACGAACCGCCCATTACTTCCAAATTATGCTTTCCGAAGCTCTTCGTGTACGTCAAGAAATTGTCCCACGTTAACACGGTATTTGTATTACGAATATCCGAAGCTTCCCCGAATTGATTTCTTCCCCACGCTGTCGTCCAAGGATCCAAAAAGGTGGTCATCACCCCGGATCTTCGATCTAATGAAAATGAAGTTTTCCATGTTAAGTTAGGCATAAAGGAAATCAATGCACTTCCTGTGGCAACAAGACGGTTTTCGCGGTTATTATTATTTCTTGTCCGGGCTAGGTTTTCCAAAGGACTGGTGATGTTGTTGATCCCATAAAAATTATTATAGAATCGATCTGGATTTGTTGGATCCCATACAGGGGCGTAAGTAGGTGTTGTGATTACAGATGTAACTACTCCACCACGGTTAGAACCCAATCCGGAGGTAATTCCATTATCATTGTTATCGGAATAATTGATATTCGCATTCACCTTTAGCCATTTTCGAACTTGGTTATCAATATTAGCACGAAAATTATATCGTCTAAAAAAGGATCCTTGTAATGTTCCTTTTTCGTTCAAGTACCCTCCACCTAAATAGTAACGAAGCTTCTCATTACCATCCGAGATGGATATTTGATGATTTTGTTGAATACCTGTCTTGTAGGTTTCTTTGAACCAATCCGTTTGATCCAACAATCCCTCCGGCAGATTGATCATACCTATTTCATCCTGTAAGTCTTTGTATTGACTGGTATTTAAAACTTTAACCGTGTTATTGACAACATTGGCCGTCCACTGTGTTCCAAGCGTAATTTTTGCTTCGCCGGCTTTTCCTGATTTTGTCGTAACCAAGATGACACCGTTTGAACCACGCGAGCCGTAGATCGCTGCCGATGAGGCGTCCTTTAGAATTTGAATGTCCGTGATGTCATTGGGAGACAAGAACTTAATATCTTCCACAGGAACTCCATCAACAACATATAAAGGAGTGGTATTACTATTAAAAGACGTTATCCCCCGAATTTGTATCTGAGGTGCTGCACCAGGCTGGCCACTCGGTTGAATAACAGTGACGCCGGCAGCCTTACCTTGAATGGCTTGTCCAAAATTAGTCACAGGTCGCTTTTCAAGGTCTTTCGTGGAAACAGAAGAGATTGCAGTCGTGACATCTTTTCTTTTAACACTACCATAACCGATTACAATGACATCCTCCAGCATATTGGTTGATGAATTCAATTGGACGACCATGGTACTGTTGGCAGGTAATTCTTTGCTGTCGTAGCCAACAAACGTAAATTGGAGTATACTGCCGATGCTAGCAGAAATTTGAAAACGCCCATCTGCATTACTGGAGACTGCATTATTACTTCCTTTTTGTGTAATGGTTACTCCAGAGAGTGGTTTCTGATCTTGAGCATCCAAGATACGTCCACTGACTTGAACTCGGTCTTGGGCAAATACCAAATTCACCAAAGTAAACAAGAAAGCTAGCCCCATTGAAAAGGCAACTTTTCGTGTAAAGTAAATCATATGAAATAAAAAAATTGGTTATTGTTTAGTCGTTCCTTAACAAAACCC